>DUZC01000095.1 GCA_013349735.1 Rhodospirillaceae bacterium | reverse complement strand
GGGGGGGGGGGCTTCTATAATACACTGATTTTCAAGGATAATTCTAAAGGGACATTGACATCCTGGGTGGGCTCAGACTGAATGGGTCCGGTTCTTTGGAGTACAGGATCATGGCCTCGTCCCCAACCTATTGGCTGAAAGTGGCTTTCGGCCTGGCTGTTACCTTGGTGGCGCTGCTGTTGTTTTTGCACCTGGCCCTGCTGTTGGTGGGGCTGGTGTTGCTGGGTTATCTCGGCCTGCGTCTGGCCGAGAAGGTCATGGGGCCGGGGACACGAATCCGCCTGGACCCGGTGATTTTAGCCCGTTCCCTTGGCAATTGGCTGGCCATGAGGATTGCCAAAGGCGGGCGTTAAATCTATGGTGTGCGCCCATTAAGGACTGAGGCACCTCATTCGTGAAAGCCAAGGCGGCGGCAGCTCCGGATATCGCGGTTTGGATTATGGCCCTGGGCATTGTGTTCAGTCTGGCCCTGGTGCTGACGGCTGTCTTTAACGAAAATCCCTGGGCCGATCACACCTATGGCAAGGCGCCGCCAATCCTGGCCGGTGCGCCTTCACCGCATATGGACGCCCGCGACAATATGGTCTGTTCCAGCTGCCATATCGTGCTGCCGGCACAAAAGCCAACGGGTCCATCCGCCGGCGGCCGCCCCACCGGCGTTTTGCCGATCGCCCAGGGGACGCCCTCGCCGCATCGCGATGGGCGCTCCGAGATGCCCTGCGCCAACTGCCATACAATTTTGCCCAAAGGCGGGCAGGCCGCCGTTCCGGCAGCGCCGGTCGCGTCTGATGTTCCGCCCTCTTTGGCCCAGGCGGTCACGGTGGCGATGACTCTGGAGCCGCCGGCGCTTGAGACCGCTGAGGCCGCGGGCGAAGCCCACGAGCGGATGGTGTCCTATCGCTATCAGGGCAAGATCGTCAAAATGGCGGGGACCGGGGCAACGACCGTCTGGGGCGATATTTTCATTCTGGTCGATGACGGCATCAATGAACCCCTTTGGATCAATCTGGCCCCAAGTTATTTCCTGCAGGCCAGCGGTTGCGCGGTTCGTCCGGGTATTTTCGTCAAAGGCACGGCTTTTCGCGACCCGGCGCAGGGCAATCAGGGCTTGGCTTATGCCGCCAGCGTTATGTCCAATGGCGAAGTCTGCGCGCTGAGAGACAATCATCTGAAGGGGCTTTGGCTTGAAACCGGGGGGGCAGATGTCGAAGAGCGCTGAGCCTTTCGCGCCCAACCAATGGAATATTATCTATCTGCTGGTGGCGGCTGCGGCTTTGGTGGCGGCGCTGTCGGTGGGGTTGCAGCCTTTGCTGTTGGACAAGATTTTTGGCATTGCCTATGAAAAAGAAGGCGTGATCAATGCCGATATCGAAGTCGTGGCGGAAATCATCGCCATTTTATGTGTCGGCGGTTTTGGCCTGCTGTCGGATCGCATCGGCCGGGTGCGTATTATTGGCTATGGCTTTCTGATTGCCGCGGTTGGGGCGGTGGCGGCTCTGCTCAGCCTCGAGGTCGGGCTGACCATTGGCACTGGCGGCTTGGCCCTGTTCTATCTAACCAGGGTGCTGGTGGCCACCGGTGCCGAGACGGCGCAATTGCAACTGGCGACCTTGGTGGGGGATGCTTCGGGGCATGGCAATCGCCCGCGTCTGCTGAGCAATGTGGTGTTCATGATGTTGTTCGGCGGCACCTTGCTGTCGGCTATCATCATGCAGGCCGCCGCCGTCCATGGCGGGGTTTTCGTCATCATGGCGCTGCCACTGCTGATCAGTATCGCCGGATTTCAACTGGCCCGCGGTTCGCTCCGCGACTTAGCGGTGCCCGAAGCCAGCGATGAACATCCCCTGCGTCAGGTCTGGACCGTGGTCAGCGGCGATCCCCGCATGCAGTTGGCCTTTGCCGCCGCTTTTTATACCCGCGCCGATCTGATCGTCGTCAGTCTGTTCTTTTCCCTTTGGTGCATTTCCGTTTCGGATCTGGTCGGAGTGACGCGCACGCTGGCCACCGCGCATGCCGCCGTCATGATCGGCTTGCTGGGCTTGGCCGTGTTGGCCTCGATCCCGGTCTGGAAACATTTTATTGAACGCCATAGCCGCATGTCAGCCATTGGCGCCAGCCTGTCTCTGGCGGCCGCAGGCTATCTGTCGCTGGGCATGTTCGCCAATCCCTTCAATTGGGGCGTGGCGCTGCCGCTGATGATGGTCGGGATCGGTCATGCCGGTTGTACCGTCACGCATAAAGTGCTGACCGTCGATGTCTCGCCGAAGCCCATCCTCGGCTCGATGTTGGGAGCGGCCTATTTGGTGGGCGGCGTCGGCACGGTGATGCTGGTGCAGAGCAGCGGCTATTATTTTGACGCCCTTGGACCAAGGGCGCCCTTTGTCCTGATGGGAACCGGGAAGCTGCTGGTCACCCTTTATGCCGCCTGGCTTTTGTGGCATGGCCTGGATGAGAGCGCCGATCATCTCTTGCGCTCGAACCGTCAGGTGGATTGGAAACCGTTGGTTTTTCTCACGGCGGCTTTACCATTCGTCTGGTTGTTGGGCCGCAGCGCGATCGAAGGCTATATCACCAATGGATCGCTGGGCGAGACCCCGGTGGGGTTCGTCAATCGCTATCTCGGGGATTGGGCCTTCACTTTCCTGATCATCTCGCTGGCCATGCGCCCGGTCCAGGAACTGACCGGCATCCGGACCTTGGCCCGCTATCGGCGGATGATCGGTCTTTATGGCTTCTTTTATGCGCTGTTGCATGTGATCGCCTATGTGACCCTGGAATGGGCCTTGAACCTGCATGATATGGGGGGCGACATCGCCAAGCGGCCCTTCATTCTGCTGGGGATGATTTCCTTTGCCTTGCTGGTTCCCCTGGCGGCCACATCGGCCGATCGCCAGGTCAAGCGTCTGGGCGGACGCCGCTGGAAGCAGTGGCATCGGGGTGTCTATGTCATCAATGCGCTGGTGGCGCTGCATTTTATCTTCGCGGCGACCCACGAGAACGGCGAGCCCTATCTTTATGCTTTGGCGGTGGCGGTGCTGCTCGGTTATCGCTTCCGGCAATGGCGCCGTCGTCAGCAAGCGGCGGCGGTTTCGTAGGGTCGGCGCCAAAAGCGTTATCGCGCCTTCCTCTCTCTTTCGCCAAAGCCCTATGCCGTGTATCATCCAAGAATGTCACGCATTACTTTTGACCCTGATCAATGTGGTGGACGGCCCTGTATCCGAGGAATGAGGATTAGGGTTAAGGATGTTCTCGATCTTCTGGCCGCCGGAGAAAGCGAGGAGGCGATCCTTGCTGATTACCCCTATCTTCAAATCGAAGACATTCGAGCTTGCTTGGCCTTTGCTGCTGCAGAGATTGATCACCCCGTTGTTCAGGCGGCCTCTTGAAATTTTTGGTTGATGCGCAGTTGCCGCCAGCCTTGGCTCGGGCATTAACGGCACTGGGACATGAAGCCGTCCATGTAGCTGACATCAATCTAGAAGATGTTGCTGACGCGATAATCTGGAATGAAGCTCAAAGCCGTGGCGCGGTGATCGTTACAAAGGACGAAGACTTTATTGCGGGTAGTCGAGGCCGATTTAAAAAGCCAGAGCCGACTGTAGTTTGGATCCGAATCGGTAATGTATCTCGGAGCGCTTTACTGAACCTCTTCTTGCCAAGATTGCCCGAAATTTTGGCATTGATTGAGGCTGGTGAGATCATTATCGAGGTCCGCGCCCTTTGATCCCAAGGCCGATGCGTATGTATAAGCTGGGTTTTTGATAATCGTTATTAACTGACTGCACCCTAAAGCGGTTACCCCAAGTGAATCAGTCGGAATTTCGCGATGATATTGCGAACTGTTCGCGATTGTTATTGATCCAGCACCCTTGGCAACGGTTGTTTTAGACAAGTTTTAATGTTATTCACTTTGCACTCTGACTTTTGTTTTTAACGCGTTTAATTCGATCTGAACCAAGGAGACGCCCCGTGCCTGTACAAATCGCCAATGGAGCTCAGGCCCCCTGCCTGGTCGCCGGGACCCCGATGCCCGCTCAAGCGGCCGGTGAAATTGAGCGCGAGGCCATGGTCGCCAAAACGGGGACGGCCAAAACTGGCGCGATGAAGGCCGGCACCACTCAGGCTGGCGCCACCCAGGCCGGCGGCGCCAAAATGGCGGCGGCAAAGACCGCCGCGGTTTCGCCGGCGGCGCAGGTCAAAGCGGGATCGGTCGCTAAAGCGGCTGCTGGTGTTGGAAAGGTTGCCGGGACGGGTGTTAAAACCGCGGGTGTGCCTCTGCTGACCGGCAAGGGCTTGAGCCTGGGTCTGGGACTTGGTTTGGGCGCCTGGGGTCCGGTCATCGTCGGCGTTGCTGGCGCGGCTGCGGTCTATGCCTATCTGAAAAGCCGGTCGGTAGAAGCCGCCCAAAGTGATGAAGAAGCCGAACTGCGCGACGCGCTGGCCTGAGGGAGATTGAAATGATCGACGGAATTCTCCGCAGTAATTTGGGGATGCGCACCACAGTCATGGCCGCGATGTCCTATATCAGCGTGCTTTGCTTTGTGCCGCTGCTGACCTCGACCGATGATGAATTTGTCGCCTTCCATGCCAAGCAAGGCTTGGTGATTTGGATGAGCGGCGTGCTGGCGCTGTTTGTCTTGCATCTGCCGGTGATCGGGCAGTGGATTTTTGGCTCGGTGGCCGGGCTGGCCCTGATCTTCTCGGCATTGGGGATCGTTTCGGTGGTTCTGCAGCGGGCCTGGCGCCTGCCGCTGGTCGGCTGGCTGGCCGATCGTCTGTAAAAAGCAGGGGGACGCCGCCGGTTTGCGCTGTCCCCCCTTTTTTCTTAGTTTCGCTTAAAGACTTGCCAAAGGGGCGGTCGACGGGAAATATCACCAAAAGCGGAACAAGGTCCTAATGGCATTGCAAGACGAAACGCCGATGCGTCGCGCGCGTCCCCGGTCCTCGGGGGGCGGTGGCCGCTTGTTGCTGATCTTTGTCGTTGCCGTCCTGGTCGGCGGCGCCGCTGCCTGGCCTTGGCTGGCGCCGCGTCTGGCGATTCTTTCCCCAACGCTTAGCGGTTTGTTCGCCAATTCCGGGATTTCCTCGTCCGGCCCCGCGGCCCAGCCCAGTTTGGCCGAGCGGGTGGCCGCGCTCGAAACGGCTAATGCCTTACTGGCAGGCCGTCAAACTGAGGTTGATCAGCAAATCCTGCAGATTGAAGCGGCAATGCAGCGTATCGCCGCGCGCCTGCCCCGTAAGGAAGAGGGGGGCGCCGAGCCTGCGGACGGACGGCTGGCGGCGTTCGCCGGCGATTTAGCCAAGCTGAAGGCGGAAGTGGAGAGCTTGCGCAAGCTTTCCGGCGAAGATGGCGGGGCCTCGAAATTGTCGGGCGCGGTTGAAAAGGCCGAGGCTGCCTTTCGCAGGCTGGCCGACCGTCGCGCCAATGCCCCGCTGTTCCTGATGGCCGTCGGCCAATTGCGCGAAGCCTTGGATCGCGGCGTGCCCTTTGGCGAGCAGTTGCGGGTGGCCTCTGCCCTGGCCGATAAGGCCGCTTTGGCCAGTCTGGCCGTGCTGGCCAGTGGGGCCAGTAGCGGCATCGCTTCGCGCCCGACCTTAAGCGAAAGCTTCAAGGCGGCGGCCGACGCCCAGATGCAAACGCCGCTGATGGCCGACAGCGGCGATATGCTGATAAGCCGGTTAAGGCGAATGGCGGGATCGCTGGTAACGATTCGCCGGTCCGGCGGGGGTGAAATCGGTCTCGAAGGGGCGGTCACCCATGCCCAGCATCTTTTGGCGGCGGGCGATCTGAATGGGGCCGTCACGGTTCTCCGCACTGTCGAAGGCATGGCGTCCGGGCCATTAGCCCTTTGGCTGGAAGCGGCGGAACAAAGACTGGCCGCCGATAACGCCGTTGCCGCCTTGTCGGCCAAGGCGCTCGCCGACGCCCAAACCCGAGAAGAATAAGTGATGTTGCTGCGTCTGGTCCTGTTCTTGCTGATTTTTGCGACCCCGGTGGCGCTTTCGACCCTATGGTTCATGGATCATCCGGGGTCGGTGCAGGTGGATTGGCTGGGCTGGCAGGTGGAAACCAGTATTCCGGTCCTGTTGCTGGTCTTGCTGGCGCTGTTCCTGGCGCAGGCCGGCTTGGTGCGTCTGGCCGCCCTGCTGGCGGACCTGCCGACCCGGCTTGGGCAATCCCGCCGCCTTAAGGACCGGGAAAAGGGGATGAAGGCTTTGCTGGCGGCTTTGGATGCGGCCCATGCCGGCGATGTCGGGACCGGCCGCCAGCAGGCTGCCGACGCCGCCCGCTTTCTCGGCAGTTCGGGTCTGGCCGCTCGCCTGGACCGGTTGATGCCCCGACCGCCCGTTCCATCGCCGGCTTCAGGGGATAGTACCCCGGTCAAACTGGGGCGCAGGCTGGGGCTCATGGCCCGTCTGGCGATGATGGCGCCGTCGCGACGCCAGCCCGCTGCCAAGCTTTCGCCAACGCTGCCGCCCGAAATGCCGCCACCACCGCCGCCACCGCCGGTTGTGGCGCCAGTGGTTTCCTTGGATGAAGAGCCGTTTTTTACCCTGGTGAGGGCGGCCGATTGGGAGGGCGCCCTGGTCTGGATCGATCAGGCAATCACCGCTGATGGCCTGGCTTCCGCGCCGGCTGCGCGCTTCCGCGCTCTGGTTTTACTGGCCAAGGGCCAGGCCGAAGACGCCCTGTTGGCCGATCCTGGATTTCTGCCGGCTGCCCGTCAGCGGATCGCTCGGGACCTGGCCGCAGGCCGGACGGCCGAAGCCGAGGCGACGCTCGGCGAATTTTGGCAAAAAAGGCCGGCGGCGCCTTTGCTGGCGGCGGCGGCAGGTTTATGGGACGGGTTGGACGGGGCGGGCCGTTTGGCGCGCATCGAGTCGTTGATCAAGACGCAGCCTAACCATCTGGAAAGCCATCTGGCGGCCGGAGCGGCCGCCGTGGCCGCCGGTCAATGGGGCCTGGCCCGGCGGCATTTGGTGGCGGCCTTGAAAATCACCCCGGATTTAAGGGCCATCCGCCTGATGGCCGAGGTTGAAGAAAAAGAGAATGGGGACGCGGCGGCGGTCGCTATCTGGCAGCGCAAGGAAGCTGACGCACAGCCGGCACCAATTTGGCATTGTGGGGCCTGTGGCGCGGAAGCGCCGGATTGGGCGGCGGTCTGCGCGGGCTGTGGTGCTGTCGGTTCGATTGACTGGGGGGCTCGGGGTTCGGCTGAAAATGCTAAAAGAGGAATGAACCACGAAGAATCTTTCTAACCTTCTCTATGGCAAAAGTGTGCTGAGCCTGTGCAGGCCCCAGATCGACAGCCCGACCAGACCGCCCACCAAGGTTCCATTAATCCGGATATATTGCAGATCCTTGCCGACCTGGCCCTCGAAACGGGCGATCAGGGTGTCCTTGTTCCAGCGCATGATCAGATCGGCGATCAATTGGCCGATAGCGTCGCGGCGGGGGACCAGCAGTTCCTCGACGGCGCGGCGCAACCATTTGTTGAGGGCCTGGCGCATCGCCGGATCCTCTTCCAGGCGGTGGCCAAGGTCGCGCAAGGAATGTTCCAGCAAGGTTTCGATATTGGCGCCGCCCCCGGCCAGACCGGCATAGGTTTCAGCGGCCATGTCCCGCAGATAGCCAGACACCGCCGGATCATCGAAAATTTGCGCCTTGATTTCATCGAGGCGGGCGGAAAATTCCGCCGAGCCCGCCAGATCACTGACGATTCCGGCGGCGCTGACCTCTAATTCCTGGCGCCATGGGTGGTCATGGGCCTCGAGGTCGATCAGGGAATCGTCGAGGCCGCGGGTCACCCCCTGGCTGATTTGCTCT
>DUZC01000094.1 GCA_013349735.1 Rhodospirillaceae bacterium | reverse complement strand
GCCATGGAGCATTGATAAGCAGTCCCGAAGAATCGGAGAACTGCTCCCATAATTCTTCGGTGATGAACGGCATAAACGGATGAAGGATCCGCAGGATCTGCTGCAAGACCCAACCGGCGGTCGCCCGGGTTTCCGCCTTTGCCGCCGCATCTTCCCCCTGGAGAATGGGCTTGGCAAATTCAAGAAACCAGTCGCAAAAACTATTCCAAACAAACTGATAAACCAGATTGGCAGCATCGTTGAAACGGTAGGCCTCGATGGCTTGGCCAATGCGGGCCTGGGCATCCGCCAATTGCCCGACAATCCAACGATTGACCTTCTGCCCGGCCTTGGCCGGATCGAAGCCCGGCACCAGCTGACAATCATTCATTTGACAGAAACGGGCGGCATTCCAAAGCTTGGTGGCAAAGTTACGATATCCCTCGACCCGTCCTTCGGCCAATTTGATATCGCGCCCCTGAGCCGCCAACGCAGCCAATGTAAAGCGCAGGGCATCACACCCATACCGATCGATGAGATCCAGTGGGTCAATGATATTGCCCTTTGATTTGGACATCTTTTGGCCCTTCTCATCGCGGACCAGCGCATGGATGTAGATGTCTTTGAACGGTACCTCGCCCATGAAATGAATGCCCATCATCATCATCCGGGCAACCCAGAAGAAAATGATATCAAACCCGGTAACCAGCACATCGGTGGGGTAATAGCGTTGCAATGCGTCTGTCTGTTCAGGCCAGCCCAGGGTCGAAAAGGGCCAAAGCGCCGAAGAGAACCAGGTATCCAGCACATCCGGATCGCGCGTCAGCGAAACGGATTCGCCATAATGCGCCTGCGCCTGGTTGGCCGCCTCGGCTTCCGTGAGAGCGACAAAGAATTTCCCATCCGGCCCATACCAGGCCGGCACCTGATGCCCCCACCAGATCTGCCGAGATATGCACCAGGGCTGGATGTTGCGCATCCATTCGAAATAAGTGTTTTCCCAATGTTTGGGAACAAATCGGGTTTTTCCCTGTTCAACCGCTTCGATGGCTGGCTTGGCCAAGCGCGCCGCATCGACGAACCATTGATCGGTCAGCCAGGGTTCAATAACCACACCCGAACGATCCCCATAGGGCATCATCAAAACATGGGGCTCAATTTTGACCAATAGACCCAGCGACTCAAACGCGGCCACCACCTGCTTTCTGGCCTCATAGCGATCAAGGCCGTGATAGGCGGCTGGGGCATTTTCGTTAATGCGCGCATCCCGGTCAAAAATATTAATCATGCTCAGGCCATGACGACGCCCGACTTCAAAGTCATTAAAATCATGTGCTGGTGTGATTTTGACGGCGCCCGTTCCCTTTTCGGGATCGGAATATTCATCAGCGATAATCGGGATACACCGACCGACAATCGGCAAAAGAACAGACTTTCCAACGAGATCCGTAAAGCGCGGATCGTTGGGATGCACCGCCACAGCCGTATCCCCCAGCATGGTTTCAGGCCGGGTGGTAGCAACCGTGATCCAGCGCCCCTCCATCCCCTCAACCGGATAGTTCAGATACCACATGTGACCTTGGATTTCGCGTTGCTCAACCTCAAGGTCAGAAATAGCTGTATGCAGCTTAGGGTCCCAATTGACCAACCGCTTGTCGCGATAAATCAGTCCATCCCTGTGCAAATCAACGAAGACCTTACGAACTGCCGCGCTCAGCCCCTCGTCCATGGTGAACCGTTCGCGGGACCAATCCGGCGAAGCCCCCAACCGGCGCAATTGCCCGGTAATTGTACCGCCGGACTGGGCCTTCCATTCCCATACCCGCTCGATGAACCGTTCGCGCCCAAGATCATGTCGGGTCAGCTTTTCCTCGGCCATTTGCCGCTCAACCACCATCTGGGTGGCGATACCCGCATGATCCGTTCCCGGTTGCCAAAGCGCGTCCCGACGCCGCATACGCTGATAGCGGATCAACACATCTTGCAAGGTAAAGGTCAGAGCATGCCCCATATGCAGGCTGCCGGTGACATTGGGCGGCGGCATCATAATTGTGTAGGGCGTCGCGCCCGACCCTGGCTGAGCGGCAAAAGCGCCGGCCGCTTCCCAGTTTTCATAATGCTTGCGTTCGACCTCGCCGGGTCGATAGGTCTTTTCCAGCATTGCCTGCCGCGACTCCGCCTGAAATGAAAAAGGAAAGGCCCGCCTCACCCACAACTGAGCCGGCGGGCCTGAAATGAAGGAAGCTTTTAGAGCTTTTCAGCCCTATTGACCATCCTTTCGATTTCTTTCTTGACGATCCGCTCGATCATGTAGGGCAAGTTCGAATCCAGCCAATCTTTGATCAAGGTCTTCAGAATCTCGCGGACAATGTCTTCCAGCGTAATTCCGCCATTGCCCAAACCGATCCCTCGCTCGCGGGCAACAGCCCGGGCAAGTTCGGCCAAAGCCGTAGTCGTCGCGGCCTGTACGGGCGATGCCAGAATGCTTTCGTCAACCTCTTCTTCGACCATCCGCATCATGCGCGGCGAGGGCTTTTCATAGACGAAAGGCTCGGGTTCCTCGAAGGCGACATCGTCCTCAGCCACCATGTCCTCGGTAAGATCGAGCACATCCTCTTCGGGTTCCGGTTCGGCCGCAAATACAACCTCGGGTTCGGGCTCCGGCTCCGGCTCCGGTTCGGGTTCAGGCTCCGGCTCAGGCTCAGGCTCAGGCTCAAATTCAGGTTCAGGTTCCGGCTCGGGCTCGGGCTCAGGTTCTGGCTCGGGTTCCGGCTCAGGATCGGCCATGACCTCAGCTTCAGGCTCAGGTTTGGCGGCTGCCTCTTCCGGTTTGGTTGCGTCTTCCGCGTCATCTTCAGAAAGAATCCTGCGAATAGAGGCAAGAATGTCCTCCATTGACGGTTCTTGCTGGGCCTTGTCGTCACTCATGGCTCAACCATTCCCCACTGGGCTTTGCCGCCGGCAGAAAGCAGCTTGCGCCGTTCTTTCTCCGACCCCTGACTCATTTTGCCTCTTTCGCGTCCGGCGACGGATCACCAAACCCAATCCATTTATCCCGGACTTCTTCGTAATGTACCATCGGATCGTAATATTGTACTGGCAGTTCGAGTGCCCGCGCCGAGGCCTGACCGACCGTACCGCGCAACTGAAAAGCCGCCACGGCCTCGTCATGCTGAGCCTGAACCAGATTGACCTTAGCCACCAGCAATTCCTGCTCGGCGTTTAAAACATCGAGAACGGTCCGCGATCCAACCTGGGACTCCCGCGTGACCCCTTCCAAGGCCACCTCAGCCGCCCGGATCTGGTCACCGTAGGACGCAATTCTTGCCCGGGAGGTCTGCAAGGACTCCCAAGCCTTCGTTACCGATTCCAAGGTGTCGCGGATCACTTGATCGACCGAAATACGCATCTGCCCGGCCGTTTGCTTCTGAGCCCGCAGACGCGAAAACTCTTGTCCTTGTTGATAAATCGGGACCGAAACCGTAACGGATGCCTCAGCCACCCGCTCCATCGGCCCTTGGCCAGAATAATTATAACTCTTTGCCGCCGTTCCATTCAAAGAGACGGTGGGCAACAACTCGCCCGCAACCAGATCAATGCCGTGGTTCGCCGCTTCGTAATTATACTGAGCGCTCAGGATATTTGGGTTGTCATGTTCGGCTTGGGCTTTCGCCTCGTCAAGCGAAGCGGGAAGCCCCTTCGCTGCCGGGGGCGCTGACAGCTTTTCCGGCGCATGACCCACGACTTTAACATAGGTGGCCACGGCGGCGGCCAGGTTCCCTTCCGCCTGACGGCGGTCGGCATGGGCAGCCGAAAGTCGTGATTCTGCCTGCGCCACATCCGTTCGGGTTACCTCGCCCACGCGGAAACGATCATTGGTGGCATCGAGTTGCCGCTGCAGAACCTGTTCGTTATTGATGCTCAGCTCAACCACCGCCCGGAACTGAACAACGTCCATATAGGCCGTGATGGCGCTTAGCAACACAGACTGTTCCGTTCCACGCAGCGATGCCCGCTCGGCTTCCACGATCGCTTCAGCCTGGCGAGTCTGCGCAACCGTGCGCCCCCCGCGGTAAAGCGCCTGGCTTACGGTCACACTGGCATCCATCGGCGTCGAAATTATGGTCTGATTAACCGCCGAGGTTATCGTCGGCGTCGCAGCAGACCCACCACCGGAGGCCTGCGCCGCCGTTGATACCTGCGAAGGAACCGCTTGGTTCTGATTAATATGCGCATTGGCCCGGTTTACATCACCCGACAGCCTGATTTGAGGACGCCAATTGGCTAAGGCCTGGGTCACACCTTCGTCAGCCGAGCGTAAATGAGCCCGTTGCGCAAGCAAGGTTGGATTGCTGCTATAGGCGGAAACCAACGCATCATCCAATGTCTCGGCGCTGGCCGTCTGGACAGCCATACCACTCGCCAAGAATATTGCGACCTTGATAGTTGAGCTTTTGGGCATAACATTCCTTCAAAACAAGGGCGTCGCATCCACCCGGCCGCATTTCCCTCCTTGAAACGCAGGCACCACGATAGCTGAAGATCGAGAAATATCAAGCGCTTTGCACGATTCCTTCAGACCATGAGAAGGCTTGCAGAAAAGCCACCTCACGACCCCAGAAACCCCGGCTGAGCAAATTCCCGTCCCTCAGAAAAGCGAGGGTGACGCCGACGGTTTTTATAACGAGAAATGCGGCACCCGCTGAAAGCCTGGCAAAGGCGCGATGGTCGCATCAAAAAGCACGCGGTGCGCCAGTTGATCGCCGACCCGCAAGAACAACGTTGCCCTACCCAGCCCGTTCTCTTCGGAAACAACCGCCAGCAAGCGCCCCCCTTCGGCCAGTTGATCGGTCAATTGGGTGGGCACCTCTTCGACCGCTCCCTCAAGGAGGATCACATCATAAGGACCATGCGCCGCATCGCCTTTGGCCAAAGGCCCCTTGACCAATGCCACCGTATCCACACCCAGTTCGGCCAGCAAAGAATTGGCACGACTGGCCAACTCGTCATCGCATTCCAAAGCCACCACGGTACTGGCCAAGCGGGCCAGCACAGCCGCCGAATAGCCCGACCCGCAGCCGACATCAAGGACCACTTCGCTCGCCTGGATATCCGCCGCCTGCAACAGCCGGGCAAAAAACATCGGCTCCATCAGATAACGGCCACCGCCGATATCCACATCGTCATCGATATAAGCCTGACTGCGCAATTGTTTGGGCAAAAACAACTCGCGCGGCACGTCCTCGAGGGCCTGGATCACCCGCGGCAAGGTAACGCGGTTGGTCAGAATCTGTCCGTGCACCATGTTGCGCCGGGCGGCAGCGTAATTCATTGCAGCAGGCTCCATAACATCATTGCCGCCGCCAAATGCCGACGGCTCCACCATGCCAAGCATGGCCAATCCCGAGATTTATACAAAGGGGGTCAAGCAAAGGCAATGCCGCTCAAAGGATTTATCCGCTATTTTATTCCTAAACTGCCTCCAACTTTCTTGGCGGTGGCTTGACCCCTCGTCTGGGAATGTCTATAACCGCCCCCCATGGCCGAGCGGCGATGCCAAAGCTTCGCGAATCGGACAGGGGCCGGGTGGCAGAGTGGCTATGCAGAGGACTGCAAATCCTTGTACGTCGGTTCGATTCCGGCCTCGGCCTCCAAATCCGCCGTGTTGCGGGATTTGACGGGATCTTCTGAAAAGGAGATTGCGTCGGACTTCCCGAACTTGTTATAAGGCGGGCCCTGTCTGATCCGAAGGCTCCAGCGGCGTTCGGTTATGCTGTACGGAATGTTGACGGTACCCTTTTAAGGCCCGCCATTCCCAGGTAGCTCAGCGGTAGAGCAAGCGGCTGTTAACCGCTTGGTCGGGGGTTCGAATCCCTCCCTGGGAGCCAGTTTAGGGGCAAAAATGGCGGTTTTCTGCTGTTTTTGCCCCTTTCCTTTTGAGAATACCCCCAAACCATGAACGCCGGACCGGACACAGACGGCCGCAACACTAGGCTTGCGCAGCAGAGCGGTATTCTGTTCTATCCTCGTTGATGCGGCATTAGGTTTGGAGCAGGGAATTGCCATCGGGAAATCCGAACAGGCCGGCAGCACCGGAAGACAACGTCAAGGGCCCCATCCTGGTCCCTTTTACTGTTGAGAAAAATCCATCCGCTTTTCGCGATAAGCTGAAGCTCTTGGGCAGCTTAGGCGGCCAGGGCCTTCAATTGGATATCTTCCTCGCGGATATGGGCCGACAGCCAGGCCCCAACAAATTTCAGAAGATCATAGGGCGCGGTCAGTGGATTTAAATGCAAGGCGGCGCGAAAGCCGTGCAGCTTTGAACAGAAGCGTTGATGTTGCCTTATCTGCCGCTCCAATCCCGCATAGCCAAGGCGCTCCATCATCCGTTCCTCGGCCTGGAAATGGACATGCGTATATTGCTCCAGCCGCTTGATCAAGCGGGCGACTTCCTGTGCCCCACGCCGTTCCGCAACCACGTCATGGCAGTCATTCACAATATCGAAGAGATGGCGATGATGCTCGTCAATCACATCGATGCCGACATTCAGCCCGTCCTCCCAGGACACCCAATATTTGTCCCTCAGTTTCGCAGGGGCCAAATTCAGCACCTGCTTGGGATCGATAATTTCATCCCGGTACAAGGCCCGGATCCGCAATATTTCTGGCAGGGCCCGACGAAATGCCTCGGCAACCGAAGGATCAAACTGGCTCCCCGACTGATCAAAAATCCAATCCGCCGCTTTTTCTACGGGCCAAGCCTCCTTGTATGGCCTTGGGGAGCTCAAAGCGTCGAAGACATCGGCAACGGAACAGATCCGTGCAAGAACGGGGATCTCTTCGCCCTGAAGACCCTGCGGATACCCCTTCCCATCCCAACGTTCATGATGACAAACAGCGATCTCGCGGGCCGCCGTGGTCAGATCGTCCTGACCGACAAGAATTGAACCGCCGATATCGGCATGCTGACGCATGACTTCGATTTCCTCGGCGGACAGCCGGCCCGGCTTCAGCAGGATCACATCAGGAATACCAATCTTCCCGACATCATGCATCGGCGCCGCCACATAAAGCAGTTCGCGCTCGGACACCGGCAGCCCCATCTCTTTCGCAACGGCGATAGCGTAATTGGTCATACGAAGGACGTGTAAACCCGTATCATGATCCCGATATTCGGCGGCGGCACCAAGCCGATGGATGGCGTCACTCCGCGCCTCTTCCAACTCCCATTCACGGATCTTTACGATTTCGTCGAGCATAAATCGTCCCACAAGGCCGGACAGCGCCACCGCGAGGATGCCAAGAAATTCACTGTCCGCTTCATAGCCCGAAGCCCCTGGATACCCAAAAAGAACCGCATATCCGAGATGCCGCCCGCCTTCTTGAATAGGAAGGGCATAGGCAGGGCTTTGCGCGGCTCCGCGATCAATGCGGTGGGGCGTCATTGCGCCGTCCGTCTGCAAAAAACGCCAGATCCCCGTGACGTCGCCAATCGCCTCAAGGCCACAGGCCCCGATCGGCAGAAGTTCACGATCCTGACTGAACAGAGCGATCGCGCAGGAGGAACTGAAGCCCAAGCTTGGATAATTGCCAAGGGTTCGACCGAACCGGCACAGTAACTCGTCAAGATTGCCCGACGTACCGTTCAAGAGGGTCAACTCTACAATAACGTGACTGTAGTTGAGTGACTTGGCCATGTTCATCATCGGCATTGAGTTAGACCCTGTTGCGACCACCCCCAAGAAGTGCCAAGACAATATTCACTGGACAGGGCCGCGCCATCCCCATTTGTGGACATCCGGTGCGTTATTAAAGTTTAGACCCTATGTTCGCTCCTTGAGGTGACGGGTGGCCCGCTCCGCGG
>DUZC01000093.1 GCA_013349735.1 Rhodospirillaceae bacterium | reverse complement strand
GTTGCCGGCAATCTCGCTTTGACTCTTGGCGCCCAAGGGGGCGTGTTCATTGCCGGCGGCATCGTGCCGAAACATCTGCCGGCCTTTCTTGCATCGGATTTCCGCCATCGGTTCGAAGATAAGGGACGGTTCCGCCCTTATCTTGAACCGATCCCGGTTCATGTTGCCACACATCCTTTCCCAGCCTTTCTAGGGCTGGCCAGGCTGGTGCAGCAGGCGTAACTCAATTTTTTATCGCGGCCGTCTCGGCGGTCCAGCGCATGAAACACTCGCCGGCGTGACCATCCCGCACCTCGCGCTGCAAGACGCCCTTTTGTTCATTGATAGGCCGTTCACGCGCATCCTCGATCACCTGGCGCACGAGATAGTTCTGGATTGGAAAATGATTCGTATCAAAACGAAAGAAGCCGCGGGTATTGGGAAAATCGACACGGCGCAACGTCATACGCATAATGTCTTCGTCCCGGATCTTCTTATCAACGGCTTTAACCGAGGCATCCAACAGCATGGCCAGATCATATCCCAGCGCCGCCTGGGATGAGGTCATCCGACCATATTCGTTTTCATAATCGCTGATCATGCGGCGGTTGGCGGGAGCATCCAGATCGTCGCTCCAATTTCCGACGCTGAACAGGCCCACGCCCGCCAGGCCCGTCGCTGCCAAGGTCGCCTGATCAAAAGTCGTAGGCGGCCCAAACAACGGCATATCGGATTTCATTCCTTGCTTGGCGAATTGCAGAATGAAATTAACGGCCATGCCATTGCTATGCAGCAGATAGACAGCTTCTGGGCCTTCCTGGCGAAACCGCTTAAAATCATCCATGAAATTCATTGTACCATGGCGACTGATGACCTCGGTGACGCGTCCCTTGAACCCGCGCCTGAAGGCCTGCACAGCATCCCGGGCTGGGGCCGAGTCCGGCATGGCCACCGCCAAATGGTGATAGCCCTGCCCTTGCAGATAGACCCCTGCCATTTCATGCATGGTCTCGGTCAAGCCCGAAAGGGAGAAGAAATTAGGGGAGCAGTCATGGCCGGCAAAATTGGCGGGTGGCGGACGCAGGCTGAACACAAAGGCATGCGCGGCAATGGCGATGGGCGCAATCGCAGCAACAACGGACGGATCCGCAGAAATCAACACAAAATGCACCCGCTCCATTTGCAGATGGGCCCGCAATGCCTCCTCGGCCTGTCCCGCGATATGGTGATCATTGATCACCGTCACCGCTGTCTCGACTCCACCAAACCGTCCGCCCGAATGTTTGAGGCCAAGCAGAAAGCCATCAAGCTGATCCTGGGCCAGATTGGCCGAAGCCCCGGACAGATTGCCAATAAAGACAAGATTAAGATCAGCGGCGGCAACCGACGAGGAAATAAGAGATCCAAGCAGGCCCCAAGCCAATCCCAGACAGCCAAGCCAGAATCGAACAGAGCCCCCGGAAAAACAAACGGATAACTTCATAGGCAGATACATTCCATCGGATCATTCACCCATCAAAACAAGTCGTTCCGGCATCGAATCGTCCTGACTGGAACGCCGTCGCTCGAATAAATGCACCAGTTCGGCGCAAACGCCAATCCCGTTCGATCCCTGGCAATGACGCATTTGAACATCTCGACAAAAAAGACGCGGTTCCGCTATAGTTTGCCGTCGTTCACGGTTGCGCCTGCGACCGGTTGTTTTGTGTTCCTTGTGACAGCTCCTTAAGAAAAAAAAAGACATGCGCCGTTTTTCCGGTCTGCTCGTTCTCTTGGTCATCGTTCTCGGCAATGTCGGCGTGTGGTGGTTAATGAACCGGCCACAATCCGGTGTTCAATGGCATGGTGAAATCAACAGCATATCTTTCAGCCCTTATCGCAAGGATGACGATGCTCTGGTGGACCGTGAACCACCACCGGAGTCTATTGATCGTGATCTGGCTCTTGTCGCGCCGACTGTCCACTCCATCCGCCTTTATAATGCCAAGCCGATGACCCAGCGCATCCCGGCCATGGCCAATAGATACGGTTTGCACGTGACCGCAGGCGCCTGGCTGATGGGGTCTCTGTCTGATCCCAATCTGCGGCTTGATAAAGCGCCTGGCGATATGAATGGCGACGAGACGAAAGCCTATCAGGCGCAAATGCGGGCGCTGACGGCCAATGAAGAAGAAATTAACGGCGTGATCGAAATGGCCCGGAATAATCCGAACATCGACCGCATCATCGTCGGCAACGAAACGATCCTGACCGGGCAAACCACGGTTACACAGCTGATCCGTTATATCCGTCGGGTCAAGGCCCGGGTCAATTTGCCGGTCTCCACCGCCGAACCGGCTTCCGTCTGGCTTTCCCATCCCGATCTTGCCAATGAAGTAGACTTCATTGCCCTTCATGTTCTGCCCTATTGGGAGGGCATCCCAGCCGAGGACTCGAAAGATTTCGTGTTGGGCGAATATAATAATATGGCCAGTGTTTACCCCGACAAACATGTGATGCTTGCCGAAGTGGGATGGCCATCGGCCGGCAAATCCCGTGGCAAAGCCGAGCCTTCGGTGATCAATCAGGCTTTGTTCCTGCGCCGTTTTCTTAATGCGGCCACCGAGCAAGCGATCGATTACAATATTATTGAGGCCTTTGACCAACCTTGGAAAAAAGCTTTTGAGTGGTCGGTCGGCACCCATTGGGGTGTCTGGGACGCAGACCGCAATCCAAAATTTTCGATGATCGACCCCGTCATTGAAGTCAAGCAATGGCCGGTGCAGGCGCTGGCCGCCTCGGTCCTGGCAATTGTTCCGGTCTTGTGGCTTCTGTTCAACTGGGGGCACCTTAAAACCCGCGGCAAGATCTTCTTTGCCGTGTTAGTGCAATTCGCCGCCTCTTTAGTGATTTGGACCATGTCGGTTCCCGTGATCCGCGACTTCGCGCCTTCCGCGGAATTAATGTATTCGGTCCTAATGCCGGCGCAGTTTATCCTTTTGGTCGTGGTGCTTATCGCAGGCTACGAACTGACGGAACTGACCTGGGCCCGTCAAATGCGTCGCCGTTTTACCCCGGAAAACGCGCCGAAAAGCACGCATTATCCCTTGGTTTCCCTGCATCTGCCTTGCTACAACGAACCGCCTGAAATGGTAAAGCTCACCCTGGATAGCCTCAGGCAGCTCGACTATCCCAATTTTGAAGTACTGGTACTGGACAACAACACCAAGAATCCCGAAGTATGGAAACCGGTTCAGGACTATTGCGCCCAATTGGGCGAACGGTTCCGCTTTTACCATCTGGGTAAATGGCCCGGCGCCAAGGCAGGCGCTCTGAATTTTGCCTTGACCCAAACTGATCCGGCGGCTGAAGTCATCGGTGTTATCGATTCCGATTATCAGGTTACCCCCGACTGGCTGAAAGTCCTTGTTCCCTTTTTTGAAAACCCCAAAGTTGGCTGGGTCCAGGCGCCGCAAGACCATCGGGAATGGGAAAATGACCTGTTCAAGGAATCCATCAATTGGGAATATGCCGGGTTTTTCGATATCGGCATGGTGGCCCGCAACGAAGACAACGCCATCATCCAACATGGAACCATGACGCTGATCCGCCGTGTTGCCTTGGAGGAAACCGGAAAATGGGCGGAATGGACCATCGTTGAGGATGCCGAACTTGGGCTGCGCCTTTTAGAACATGGCTATGAATCGGTTTATCTCAATCACCGGTTCGGCCATGGGCTTACCCCGGACAATTTTACCGCTTACAAAAAACAGCGATTCCGTTGGGCCTACGGTGCCTGCCAAATCCTGAAAGGGCATTGGCGTTCGCTTATCCCCTTCCGCAATACCGGGCTCAGTACCGGTCAGAAATATCATTTCCTGACCGGTTGGCTGCCCTGGTTCGCCGACGCCTTTTATTTGCTCTTCACCGTCCTATCGGTGATCTGGACGGTTGGCCTGGTCTTTTGGCCGCGGGATTTCGATTTTCCTTTGGCTATTTTTGTCATGCCAACGGTCGGCGTTTTTGTTGCCAAGCTCGTGCATCATCTGTTTCTTTATACAACCCGGGTAAAATGCAATTGGCGCCAAAGGGTGGGGGCGGCCATTGCCGGAATGGGGCTGACCTATTACATCGGCCGCGCCATGTGGCAAGGCGTCTTCACCAAAACTATTCCGTTCCTGCGTACGCCAAAATGCGAAAACAAAGCCGCCTGGAGTGCCGGCTTCCTGATGGCGACCGAAGAAACCATTCTTATGCTTTCGCAATGGATTTCCGCCGGGCTGATCCTGTTTGCCAAAGGCTGGGGCGATCTTGACGCCAGGCTTTGGGCTCTGGTTCTGACCGTACAATCCATCCCTTATTTTGCGGCCCTGATTACCGCCATGGTGTCGGCGTTACCCACTGAGAACATCATGAAACGTCTGCGAACCCAGCCTCTATCGCCAACCTCCGCGGCATGATCGCCCTTCCCTTAGCCCGCCGCATGAATGCTGTGCTTGGGGTCGGCGCCTTTCTTAAGAGCACCGTCTGCTTTATCGAAGCGGACCAAGCTGTCCTTTCGACGCCGATTGGGGATTTGGACAACCCCCAGGACATCCTCGGCTTTGAACAGACTTTGGCCGCCTTTCAGACGCAAATGCTGCGAAAGCCACGTCTGATCGCCCATGACCTGCACCCAGACTTTTATTCAACAAGGTGGGCCCAGGCCCAGGGCCTGCCGACCCTCGCCGTACAGCACCACCATGCTCATATTGCCGCGATTTGCGCCGAACATGCGATCTGCCACCCCGTAATCGGTCTGGCCCTGGATGGTTTTGGACTGGGGCCGAACAATCAGTCCTGGGGTGGCGAATTGCTGTGGGTTGACGGTCCTTCGTTCCAGCGTCTCGGCCATCTTGCCCTGATGGCCCAACCCGGTGGTGATAGAGCCGCCCGGGAGCCCTGGAGAATGGGAGCGGCCAGTCTGCATCGGTTGGGACGCGCGCAAGAAATTGCGGGGCGCTTTGCGCAACAGGCGCAAGCCGTTCATTTGGCGGAAATTCTTAGCCGCGCCATCAATTGTCCTCTCACCAGCAGTGCCGGGCGTCTGTTTGACGCCGCCTGTGGCTTGCTCAATATCCACCCGGTCGCCCTCTTCGAAGGTCAAGCCCCGATGGCTCTGGAGGCCATGGTCCGCCAACCAAAAATCCTGACCGACGGCTGGACTCTTCACGACGGCGTGCTGGATTTCCTGCCGCTGTTAGACGCCCTTAGCCATCTGGACTCTGCTGAGGTGGGCGCGGATTTGTTTCATGGAACGCTGATTGCCGGCTTGGCCCAGTGGGCTGCCCAGGCGGCCGAAACCCATGGCATCCGTCACATCGCCATGGGGGGTGGCTGTTTCTTCAACAAAATATTACGCCAAGGTCTGACCGACGCCCTGGAAGCCCAGGCGCTTTATCCCTTGCTGCCGATCAAGGTCTCGGCGGGAGATCCGGGGGTTTGCCTTGGACAAGCCTGGGTCGCGGCGACGTCCCTTGAACGGGCGGAATGAACGACCGCCTTTCCCTTTCCCTGCGCCTATCGTTTTTTTACTGCGCGATTTTTACGGTAATTGGCATCCAATTGCCATTTTGGCCCCTTTATCTTTCGGATAAGGGGCTGGACCCAACCGCAATTGGCCTGTTATTGGCCTGCGCTTATCTGGCCAAAATTATCAGCAACCCAGTGATCGGCCATCACGTCGACCGACGCGGCGACCGGCGCCGACCGCTTTTGCTACTGGCCATGATCAGCAGCCTGGCCCTGGCCCTGTTTGCCCCTTTCCAGGGCTTTCCGCTGTTACTGATCATCACCTTAATTCATGGCGGCGCTTTTTCCGCGATGATGCCTTTGGCGGACAGTCTGACCATGCTGTGCTCGGTAAGCCACCGTTTGGACTATGGACGGGTTCGCCTTTGGGGTTCCCTTAGTTTTATCGCGGCGTCCGGCATTGGTGGACTAACGCTGGTCGAGGCTGCGCCAAGCGCTATATTTTGGAGCCTTCTTTGCGCCCAACTCTTACTGGTCGGATCCTGCGCTCTGCTTCCTGATCTAAGGATTTCAGCGCCCGATGACGGCAAGGACCATCCCCCCTTTTTGCGCAGCCGTCCGTTTATAATGTTTTTGACGACGACCAGCTGCCTTCAGGTCAGCCATGTTATTTATTACGCCTTCGCGACGCTCCACTGGCGGGCAGCCGGCCTGTCTGGCGGCATCATCGGTGCCTTGTGGGGTGAAGGTGTGATCGCCGAAGTGGCCTTATTTGCGTTCGGTGGCGGTTTGGTTTTAAGGCTCGGCCCAAGATGGCTGATGGTCGCCGCCGGCGCTGCCGGTATCCTAAGATGGAGCGTCCTGGCCGCCTCAACCGATCCTTGGATACTGGCCTCGGTCCAGATGCTGCATGCCCTGACATTCGGGGCGACCCATCTCGGAGCCATGCATTTCATCAACCGCAGCGCGCCACCCCATTTATCGGCGCGCGCCCAAAGCACTTACTCGTCGGTCACCGTTGGTCTGGCACCAGGGCTCGGGATGTTGGCCGCCGGACCGCTCTATCAGAATTTAGGCGGCGAGGCCTTCCTCCTGATGAGTGGCCTCGCTGCAATTGGTCTGGGTTTGGCTTTGAACCTGAGAAACCCTGCCGGCCACCTGAACGGAACGAACCAACATAGTCTGTGATGACGGCCCTTCAATCCATTCTTAAAATCCTCGGTTACAGTGCTGAATCTACTCTGCCAATCCCCTATGTCAGCGTTATCATATGGCAATAATGAACAAAGGATTCAGAGTGCGCCCCTTACGCTCTTTGCCTATTCAAACATCGATAGTCTGGACAGCCTGTCTATTTGTACTGCTGATATCGGGACAAGTGGCACAAGCCGCCGTCCCCTTGGCCTCCTCGACCGATCTGATTGCCGGTGAAATTCAGCAGCGGCTCGGCGAAGGCGGCAGTGAAATCCGTGTTCGGAATGAGACTCTGGACGCAGAACCTTTGCGCCGTTTTTATCAACGGCGCGGCTGGCACTCGGCCTGGAGCGAGATGACCGAGGCCCTGTTGGCCGTTCTCGCCGGGGCCGAGGCGGATGGACTGCCGGTCAGCTCGTTTCACCTGAACACACTAAAGTCCCTGCTTCAAACGAACAGTGCTGCGGGGCTGGCCGAACGGGATCTTCTGCTGACCGACGGCCTGTTGCGCTATGCCATGGCAATGCGAGGCCAACGGATCGACCCTGCCGAGATTGAAGAAGATTGGTTTTTGACCGTGCCGGCCTTTGATGCCGTGGAGTTCTTGAATGAAAACGCAAAAAAACTGCCAACGGCTCTACTGGAATTGCGCCCTCTTTATGCGGGCTATCAACTCCTGAGCCAAAAGCTGGTCGAACTCAAAGCGGTGGCCGCCGCCGGCGATTGGCCCAAAGTGCCCCCTGGCCCCCCGATCAAGCCGGGGGCCTTGGATGACCGTATCCTCGATGTCAGAAAGCGGCTCGCAGCTGCCGGTCTGGACGCCGCACCGCTTGGAGAACCCAATTTTTATGACGAAGCCTTACAAAGCGAGGTGCAATTATTTCAGCGTCGTCATGGTCTTAATGATGACGGGGTCTTAGGGCGGCAAACCGTTCAGACAATGAATATTTCAGCCGCTGAACGGGCACGCCAGGTCGCCGTGAATATGGAACGCTGGCGCTGGCTGCCCGCGCGTCTGGAACCGAACCATATCGTTGTCAATGTCCCTGGCGCCTGGCTTGAAGTGGTGGAAGGAGGCAAAGCCGTTCTAAGCATGCGGGTCATCGTCGGCGACCCCGAACATCCGACCCCGGCCTTGCACGCCAAAATGACCTCGCTGGTGATGAACCCAATCTGGCGAATTCCTTCGTCCATTGCCAC
>DUZC01000092.1 GCA_013349735.1 Rhodospirillaceae bacterium | reverse complement strand
CAGCCGTTCGGAGAATTGCCGGATGCCGCCCGACAGGCGATTCTTTACGGTTCTGGCGATGAAATTGTGCCCATGCGCTATGAAGACGGCACCCGGGCCCATACCAGCCAAAAGCCGTTTGAAGGGGTGATCCCCAACCTTGAACGGCGCTTCAAGGAAACCGATTCCAGTTGGGTCCGCGAAGAATTATCCCGTTTCCAGGTCACGGCGCCTTGCGAAATTTGCCAAGGGGCCCGCCTTAAACCACAGGCCCTGGCCGTCAAGGTGGCCGGGCGGAATATCGCTGAAGTGACGCAACTTTCTATAGGCCAGGCGCGCCAATGGTTTGCAGACCTCAACCAGCAATTACGCCCCAAGGATCAGGAAATTGCCCGTCGCATTCTTCGGGAAATCAATGAAAGGCTTGGCTTTTTGGTAGATGTGGGGTTGGACTATCTTTCTCTGGGGCGCAATTCAGGCACCCTTTCGGGTGGCGAATCCCAACGGATCCGGCTTGCTTCGCAAATTGGTTCAGGCCTGACCGGAGTGCTTTATGTTTTAGATGAACCCTCGATCGGATTGCATCAGCGGGATAATGACCGTCTGCTGGCGACGCTGAAACGCCTGCGCGACCTTGGGAATACGGTTATCGTCGTAGAACATGACGAAGACGCCATCCGATCGGCCGATTATTTGATTGATATGGGACCCGGCGCCGGCATTCATGGCGGCGAAATCGTCGCCCAGGGCACCCCGGAACAGGTTATGCAGAACCCCGCCAGCCTTACCGGCCTCTATCTTACCGGGCAGCAAGCGATCCCACTGCCTTTGCGCCGTCGAACCGGTAGCGGCCAGCATTTACGGGTTATCGGCGCAACCGGCAATAACCTGCGGAACATCACGGTCGACTTTCCCCTGTCGACCTTTATCTGTGTAACCGGGGTTTCAGGCGGTGGAAAATCCACCTTGGTTATTGAGACACTTTACAAGGCGTTGGCCAGGCGACTTAACGGGGCGCGCGAACATGCCGCCCCGCACCAAACTATCGAAGGACTTCATTTCATCGACAAAATTGTCGATATCGATCAATCACCGATCGGACGGACACCGCGCTCTAATCCTGCGACCTATACCGGCGCCTTCACCCCCATTCGCGACTGGTTTACCAATTTACCCGAAGCCAAAGCGCGTGGGTATAAAGCCGGCCGCTTTAGCTTTAACGTTAAAGGCGGACGGTGCGAAGCCTGTCAGGGTGACGGCTTGATCAAGATCGAAATGCATTTTTTACCGGATGTTTACGTCCAATGTGATGTTTGCAAGGGTAAACGTTACAACCGAGAGACGCTTGAAATATCCTTTAAAAACAAAAATATTGCCGATGTTCTCGATATGACAGTTGAAGAGGCTGCGGATTTTTTTAAGGCCGTTCCTTCCATCCGCGATAAAATGGAAACGTTAAAACGGGTTGGGCTTGGCTATATCCATCTTGGCCAGCAGGCGACGACACTGTCCGGAGGAGAAGCCCAGCGGGTTAAACTGGCCAAGGAATTGGCCCGCCGCGCCACGGGGGGTACTCTTTATATTCTAGATGAACCGACCACTGGCCTGCATTTTGACGATGTCCGCAAATTGCTGGAGGTGCTGCACACTTTGGTGGATACCGGCAACACCGTTTTGGTCATAGAACATAATCTTGAGGTGATAAAAACCGCCGATTGGATCATCGATCTCGGTCCCGACGGCGGCACCGGTGGTGGCCAACTCATCGCCACCGGGTCCCCCGAGGCGATTGCAGCCTCAACGCTGAGCCACACCGGTCATTATCTAAAGCCCTATCTTAGTAAATCTTTGAAAAGGTTTGCTGTCATTTGACTTTTTTTAGAAAAGCCTCCGGCACCATAACCGGCTTTTTTGCCTGATAATCAAAAAATACTACACCCGTTTTACCGCGGGCAATTTCCCGCCCGGTCGCCTTGTCCGTTACCTGATAGACCAGATCGAACCCGTATTTATTGAAATCATGCGCCTGCATGGCGAACTGCAGGGTCTCGCCATGATAGGCCTCGGAACGATACTGAATAGCCGCATCGGCAACCACAATGCCAAAACCTTCGACATCAAGTTCGGTATAGCCAAACGCGTTAAAGAATCGGACCCTTGCCTCGGAAACCAGCGATAGCAGGGCGGCGTTATCCAAATGATGACCGTAATTTATGTGATTGATATAGATCAGAATATCGGTTCGGAACGAAAAGGTGACCGGCAAATCAATAGAGACACGAGCCATTGCGAGAATCCCTGACTATGGCAAACTGCCGACCAACATAAGGATAAGCCATGAAGGAAGTCCATATCATCGGCGGAGGCCTGGCCGGCGCCGAGGCGGCTTGGCAACTGATGCGGGCCGGTGTGCCGGTCATCCTGCACGAAATGCGCCCGCATCGACAGACCGAAGCCCATGTCACTGGCCAGTTGGCTGAACTCGTTTGTTCGAACAGCCTGCGATCAGATGACGCCGATTATAACGCCGTCGGGCTATTACATGAAGAAATGCGCCGCCTTGGCTCCTTGATTTTGTCGGCTGCCGATGAATGTCGGGTTCCCGCCGGCGGCGCGCTGGCAGTCGATCGCGACGGTTTTGCCGCAAAAGTAGAAAGCAGCTTGCAGGCTCAGCCACTATTTACCCTGCGTCGTGAAGAATTAATCGACCTACCCCCGGCCGACTGGGACAGAGTTATTATCGCCACCGGTCCTTTGACCAGCGCGCCATTGGCGCAAGCCGTTGCAATGCTCACTGGCGAAAGCTCCTTAAGCTTTTTTGACGCCATTGCCCCGATCGTCTACAAAGAAAGTATAGACTTTTCAAAAGCCTGGTATCAGTCGCGCTATGACAAGGGTACCGGCACCGATTACATCAATCTGCCCCTGTCGCAGCGGGACTATGAAGAATTGGTGGACGGGTTGCTGACCGCTTCTCCCCATTTGCCTAAGGAATGGGAAGGTACTCCCTATTTTGAAGGCTGCCTGCCTGTTGAAGAAATGGCGCGACGGGGGCGCCAGACCCTGGCCTTCGGCCCCTTAAAGCCGGTGGGTTTGACCAATCCGCACGCGCCACAGGAACGCCCCTTTGCGGTGGTTCAACTCCGCCAAGACAATGCACTTGGCACGCTTTACAATATCGTCGGCTTTCAGACCAAAATGAAACATGCCGAGCAAATCAAGGTGTTTCAGCGCATTCCTGGGTTAGAGCAGGCCCAATTTGCTCGCCTTGGTGGCATGCATCGCAATACCTTTATCAACAGCCCCCGCCTGCTGGATAAAACGCTGAGATTGCGGAACCGCCCCAATTTAAGTTTTGCCGGCCAAATCACCGGCTGCGAAGGCTATGTGGAAAGCGCAGCCATCGGCTTGTTGGCCGGAAGATTTGCCGCAGCCGAGCGCCTTGGCAAAGATTTGCAGCCTCCGCCGGTTACGACCGCGATCGGCGCCCTGTTAAATCACATTACCGGCGGAGCGAATTCCGAAACCTTCCAGCCGATGAATATCAATTTTGGCCTGTTTCCCGCGCCGCCTGACGAACGAGACGAAAAAGGCCGGCGAATCAAAGGCCGAGAGCGCAAAAAGCTTTATGCCCGACGCGCCTTGGCCGATTTGGCCAGTTGGTCAAATCCGTCCCCTGAAGGCGCACCAGGCTAGACGCATCGGTCTTGGCCGCACCCTGGACCAATCGGTGCTCAACAGATCGCCACCGCTTTTGTCCAAGGCATCAAGATAGCTTTCAGCCAGAGGAGCCGTCAGAAGCGGTGACAAAGCCTGCCGGGCGACTTGGCCAGAATGAAGCCGGGCCTGACGCAAATGGCTTCTTGCTAAAGTGGAAATCTCCTGCCCGACCAGGATCAGCCCTGGAGAGCCTTTACCAGAAAAAATCTGCTGCTGGCTGACGCCGTGTTTTTCCAGCAGGTCCAATGGCAGATAAAGCCTTTTGGCCGCCGCATGATAAGGAACCGCCCTCAGTAAACCCGTCAAAGCCCAGGCGATTCCCACATGGCGGGCCACTTCAAGGTCCGTTTCGCCCTTGGCGTCAAGCACGGCCAGAGCCAGGCGCGCAAGCGGGGCGGCGGTCCCTTCGGCATAGGATTCCATGGCGGCAAGATCGGCCGGCGGCTGGTCGTTCATATCACTTTCCCGGCTATCAAGAAGGAGAGTGAATTCCGTTTCGGCCAATCCATGATGGGCAATCACCGCGCCAAGTTCTCGGGCTAAAGGTTGCCCCCCATCCTGGCCGGCATACAATGCCGTCAGGCAATCCCGCCACCATTGCAGACGAATCCGCCCTAGCATGGGTTCGCGCACCAATTCCCGCGCCCGGGCGATTTCCAAATTAAAGGCATAGAGCACGAATAAGGCCTGACGACGGTCCGCAGGCGCAAACAATGCTGTAACGAAGCGATCGCGGTCCTGCTGACGGACGGCACGTGCGGCATCGGATAAAGAGTTCAGTTCAGGCACGGCGTTCCTTTCGTCGATCCTTGGGCTTAGCCGCCCAGTTGGTATATAGGTATGCCCGGCAACCAACGAGGCATCAAGACATGACCTTGCATATTGTGGGCGCCGGTCTGTCTGGGCTGTCTTGTGCCCTGGCCGCCGCCGACGCCGGACTCCCCGTCGTTTTATACGAAGCCGCCGGTCATGCCGGCGGACGCTGCCGGTCCTGGCTGGAACCGAAGCTGGACCGCCTGATCGACAATGGCACCCATATGGTGGTGGGAGGCAATAAAACCGTTTTCGCCTTTTTACGGCGAATCGGCAGCACGGATCGATTAGCCCCCTGCCCGGCTACTTTTCCTATGCTGGATCTTAAAAACGGGCGACGGTGGTCGGCTACACCGCTGCGTCTTTTGCCCTCTCTTCTCAGTGCCAGCTGGCGGCTGCGCCAGCATGAAGGCAAAACCGTCGGCGAATGCCTGAGCGGCGTCGGTCATTATGCGGATTTTTGGGATCCTTTGACCCTGGCGATCATGAACACCCCAACGCAACAAACGTCAGCCACGGTCTTTCGTCGTGTCCTGGCCCGCACCTTATGGCGGGGCCAAGCCGCCAGCCGGCCCTTTCTGGCCCGCCATGGACTTTCCAATACCTTCGTCGAGCCAGCCCTAAAGGCATCATCCGAAGCCGGCATATCTGTACATCTGCATCACAGCTTGAGACATTTGCAGTGGGATGGTCAAAAGATTTCCGGGCTGGTTTTCGATGGGCTGCAGGTACCAGTCGGTAAAACAGACAGCGTGGTTCTGGCTTTACCTTGGGCAGTCGCACGCAGTCATCTTCCTGACCTTCCGATATTTCCCGACAGTCCCATCGTCAATGCGCATTTTCGCCTGTCCGTTCCGCCCTCGCAACGAGCTCCAGAAAGCTTCCTTGGTTTGCTTAACGCGACGGGTCAGTGGCTATTTCTGCGGGACGATGTTGTCTCGGTTACGGTTTCCGCCGCCGCCCACCTTGTCGAACGATCGGTTGACGAGCTTGCCGCGGTGCTTTGGTCGGATGTATCTAAAGCGATGGGATTAAAGGACTTTCCAGCGGCCAGCCGGATCATCAAAGAAAAGCGGGCAACAATATTTCATAGCCCAGCCATGGAAGATCTGCGCCCAAGGCCCCAAATCGCGGCCAACCTCTTTCTCGCCGGCGACTGGACGGCCACCGGGCTGCCCTGCACCATCGAGGGCGCACTCTGGTCGGGCCAAGAGGCGGCGCGTCAGGTGGTTTCCCGGCAATAATCCAAGATGAACCAGGATAAAATTTATGCTATGAGGTTAGGCAATAAAAAAATAGAGATAACAAGGTTATCCCCATAGGAGAACATCGACCTCAGTTAACCATGGCATGAAGACAAAAAACGTCCGGCCATATTGCTTCGGGAAACACCGAACATGTCTGAAGAACAGGGAGTGTCGGGCCAGGACTTGGAAGTCTTTGCCAGAGGGCTGCTGGAAAAGGTAGAAAGTCTTAGCTTAGAGGTTGCCGAAATCGCTGGAAGTATCCAGGCGGTTACCGGCTTTGTTTCACAACAAGAAAAATTATTTGCCAATTTACGGCAACTGACCCATGGCTTGCGTGACTCCATCGGGCAGATCGACGCATCCGGTCGGGAAACCAGCGCCGTCGCCTCGCATGCTTCGGCGCAATCCACCGAATCCCTAACGACCGTGACCTCTGCCATCGATGCAATCCATCAACTTGTCGATTCAGTGCGGGGCATCGAGCAAAGGCTTGGTTCACTGGATGGCTCATTGACGGCGGTACGCGGCATGTCGCGCAACATTCAAAGCATTGCGCGCCAAACCAATTTGCTGGCATTGAACGCGACCATCGAAGCGGCTCGGGCCGGCGAAGCGGGTAAGGGTTTCGCTGTTGTCGCCACCGAAGTCAAAACTCTGGCCCGGCAGGCCGACAATGCCACATCGGGCATCGATGGAACCGTCAATACATTGTCTGCCGATATCAGTCATTTGATTACGGTCAGCGGAAACACCCTAGGCGTCGCCGACTCAGTTAATCAAGGGGTCGCGGTCATCAATGGCGCATTAGAGAAGTTTCATAACTCTATCGATACGGTTGAAGAGCAGGTCCATAGCATTTCCGGTGCCGCTACCGAGAGTTTACATAGTTGTGACGTCGTGCTTGGCGAAATTGATCATTTCTTCGAAGGCGTGCATTTGACGGCAAACACGCTGCGCAATGCAGACGAACGGGTGCAGACCTGTCTCGAACGCGGTGAAGACTTGATGAACCTTATTGCGGGGTCGGGTATCCCCACCAGTGACACCCCCTTTATCGCAAAATTACGTGAAGCAGTTCAGAAAATTGTCGTCCAATTTGAAACTGCCGTTGACGCTGGCCGCATCAGTCTAACCGACCTGTTTGACGAAAATTATCAACCGATCGCCGGTACAGACCCGCAACAGGTCATGGCGCGCTTCACAAGTTTTACGGACACCGTCCTGCCGTCGATTCAAGAACCGATGCTGGAATTTGATTCCCGCGTCGTATTTTGTGCTGCTGTCGATCGCAAGGGTTATCTGCCGACCCATAACAACAAATTTTCACAGCCCCAAGGCAAGGATCCGGTTTGGAACAACGCAAATTGCCGCAATCGCCGGATTTTTTCCGATCGCACGGGTTTGCGTGCCGGCCAGAATACCAAACCTTTCTTCCTGCAAACCTATCGCCGCGACATGGGTGGCGGTAAATTTGTCCTGATGAAGGATCTTTCGATTCCCATTTTCGTCAAGGGACGCCATTGGGGTGGCCTGCGTCTCGGCTACCGGGTGGTTTAGAGAGGGGGTAAGCGAAAGCGTTTGGGAATCAATACGGTGTTTTGTGGCTGGGCCACCGGATCCGGATAGGGAAAATCCAAGGTATAATGGAGCCCTCGGCTTTCGCGACGGGCCAGGGCCGAACGGATAATCAGTTTGGCCACCAAAGCCAGGTTGCGCAGTTCCAGCAAATCATTGGTTACTCGAAACGAATCATAATATTCGTCGATTTCGGAAAGCAGCAGTTCAATACGATGCTGGGCCCGTTCCAAACGCTTTGTGGTCCGAACGATCCCAACATAGTCCCACATAAAACGACGAAGCTCGTCCCAATTGTGCGAAACGACAACTTCTTCGTCAGAATCGGCAACCCAGCTTTCGTCCCAAGGGGGCAAATCGCTCGGCAAGGACATAGTGGGCAATCCTGCGAGAATATCTGTCGCCGCGGCGGCGCCAAAAACCAGGCATTCCAACAAAGAATTGCTGGCCATGCGATTGGCGCCGTGCAATCCCGTAAAAGCGACCTCTCCGACCGCATAAAGCCCTGGGACATCCGTCCGTCCCCGTCGGTCCGTGACAACACCGCCGCAGGTATAATGGGCCGCCGGCACCACCGGAATCGGTTGTCGTGTGATGTCGATATTCAGTTCCAGACATTTAGCGTAAATATTTG
>DUZC01000091.1 GCA_013349735.1 Rhodospirillaceae bacterium | reverse complement strand
CGGCCATAATCGGAAAGCGCTGCCGGGTTGTTGCCTGGGCGCCGATCGATGCGGAGCAGGCTTCCTCGCCGCACGGACCAGCCCTGCCACACATGGGCTCCTTGGTAATTTGGTTTTTCCCAGCATCCACATGACGGACCACCACCGTCCCCGCCACGCCAGAGGCCGCGCCTCCCTCTAATTTCAGGCCAAGACAGCGCGATCCGGAAATCCAGGCCACGGCCTCGGCCAGACAATCCAATGACTGATCGACAAAATCCGTGAGGGACTGCGCACCAAGCCCGAGATGGAGAACCTTGGTAAGGGCCTTCTCATGGGCCATCAACTCCTCGATCCGCCGCTGTTGCGCCTTAACCTCGCTAAGATCGGAATAGGAAACAAAAATTGCCGGCTCCGCTTCGTAGGTCATCAGGGTTGCCGCGGCCAGGGCCCAAAAGCTTCGCCCGCCCTCCCTTCGAATTTGAATCTCGCGCCCGCCGACCAGACCGGTTTGAAGAACCGCATCCACGAGGTCCTGACGCTGCTGTGGATCGACGTAAAAATCACGAACATCGCGCCCCAGCAGCTTTTCCAGAGGAACTCCGAGATGGAGACAACTTTGCGCATTGGCAAAAAGGATTCGGCCCGTCCGGATCTGGGAAATATTAATCGGTAAAGGCGAGGCGCCAACAATGGTCTGGAAACCGTCGCGTCCCGGGCGCTTTGCGAAAGCGCCAGACGGCCGCACCCCACCTAATGCCACGACCAGACGGCGGAGCAGACCTCCTGGCCAGCAGAAACGAGAGCTTTTGATCATATGATTAGACAAGAGATCGACAACATCAGATCCAGTCCGCCGCAATTGCATTAAGTTTAAATTATTAACATTATTAAATAATGAACCTTGAACCGGGACAAGGCTTTTGCGGCGCAGCAATCTGATTGTCGTTTAATATTCCAGCGATTACCTAAAAATTGCCGCAGCCGTGAGGAAACAAAAGCAGACGATAGCGGTATTAAGGGGTAATCTGGGCACTCACGCAGCCACACTTACCCAATGAAAGCAGCCGCATAAAATATTTCGGGAAACGGCATGGAACCAAGAGCACCGGCATCGCAACACCCGCCCGCCTCTGAGCCCGACAGCATCAAATCGGGATTTTTGACCCGTTTCTTTCGTCTTGCCGGTCCCTATTGGCGCTCGGACGATCGCTGGCAGGCCATCGGTCTGTCGGTCGCCTTGTTGGTGCTAACCGTCGGTCAGGTTTCCTCGCCAATCATCTTGAATTTCTGGAGTCAGAACCTGTTTGACGCCCTGGAACAGAGAATGATGGGCAAATTTGTTTTGTTGGTCGGCGTTCTTGGGCTGATCATTTTGGGCAATATGGCCATTACCACCACCCATATGGCAGTTAAAAGGCGACTGCAAATTGGTTGGCGTAGCTGGTTAACCCATAGCGTGCTGAACCAATGGATGGTCAATGGCCGACATTATCAAGTCACTCATATGGCCGGCGACCACGACAATCCGGATGGGCGCATTGCCGAGGATATCCGCATCAGCACCGAAGCGGCACTTGATCTGGCCCATTCGCTTTTCTATTGCCTGCTGTTGCTGATCAGCTTCACCAAGATTCTTTGGTCTCTTTCCGGCTCCCCCGAAGTTGAAATCGGTGGCTTTGCGTTTTATTTGCCGGGACATTTAGTGTGGGTTGCCCTGATCTATGCCGCAATCGGTTCGTCGGTGGCGTTCTGGCTGGGGCGCCCCCTGGTGCGGGCCGTCAATAACCGTCAGACCTGCGAAGCCAATTTTCGCTTCGGTCTGGTCCGGGCCCGAGAAAACTCAGAAGCGATTGCGCTCATCCGCGGCGAGGAAGACGAGCGGCGCCGCTTTTCCAATCTTTTCGGTTTGCTGAACGGCTCCTGGCAAGCGCAGACCTCGGCCCTGATCCGCATTACCATGTTCACCTCAAGCTGGTCCGTACTGTCCACCGCCTTTCCCATTCTCATCGCCGCGCCGCGCTATATTACCGGATCCATTTCCTTGGGAGTTTTGATGCAAACCGCCCAGGCCTTTCAGCAAATGGAAGGAGCTTTATCCTGGCCCATTGATAATCTCGGGCGGGCCGCCGAATGGAAAGCTTCGGCTGAACGCGTGCTGGGGCTTTACGATGCCTTGCAGGAACTGGCCGGCGATGTGGCCCAACCGGACGGCCACCGCGTCACGATCAGCAAGGCTGACGAATCGGTTTTATATTTTCGTGATCTGGCCGTACATGACCCGGATGACCGGATTATCATCAGCGACTTCTCGGCCGAAATCAGGGCCGGAGAGCGGGTGCTGATCTCGGGCGATCCAGGTGCCGCCGTTAAGCTCTTCAAAGTGGTTGCGGAATTATGGCCTTGGGGCGGCGGCGAGGTGGCAATGCCCGCCGGTGCCTCGATCTTTTTTATGCCGCAACGTCCCTACCTGCCCATCGGCAGTTTGCGTGGCACCGTCAGCTACCCGGCGTCACCCGATCAGTTTGAACCCCGGGAAGTGGAAGCTGCCTTGGTTTCGGTAGGACTTGAGGAACTCGTGGCGCGGCTGGACGAAAGCGCCTCTTGGGAAAAGACGCTGACCGCCGGCGACCAGCAGCGGCTTGGTTTCGCCCGCTTGCTGTTGCACCGCCCCAACTGGATTTTTATTCAGGAAGCCACGGATGCCATGGACCCTGAAGGCGAAGAAGATATGATGCGCCTGATTCATGCCGAATTTCCTGAGGCCACGGTGCTGACTGTCGGCTACCATGTTGCGCTGGAATCCTATCATCAACGCAAACTGGTCCTGGTGCGGGCCCCGGATGGCCTGGTGCTGATTGCTGATCGGCGCAAAGCACCAAGGCCCTCCAAATCGAAGATCGGCCCCGGCCGTTTCTACAGCCAGCTCCTCAAATTACTGGGCAAGGAAGTTACTGAGAGTCCTTGATCTTCGCTGCATACCAGCCGGCCGACTTTTTAAGCGTGCGTTTTTGGGTGTCGAAGTCGACATGGATCAGACCAAAACGCTGGGTATAGCCACTGCCCCATTCAAAATTGTCCAGCAGCGACCAGACAAAATAACCTCGGACATCCACGCCGGCCTGCATCGCTTGGCCCATGGCATCGATGAACACCGTGAGATAATTAATACGATGTTCATCAAGCACCTGGCCGGCCGCATTCGGCGCATCAAATCCGCCGCCACACCCATTTTCGGTAACATAGATCGGCAGCTTGTAGCGTTGTCCGATGGTAACCAGTTCGTCGCGAAAGACTTCGGGAAAGACCGGCCAACCAACCCCGTGATCCGCGGCGCCCGGCGGCGAGTCCCCCCAGCCATAACCCCAAACGAACTGCGGATCGACGCGGGCAAAAATTGGCCCATAATGGTTCAGCCCGAACCAATCAATGGGACGACAGATGCGCGCCATGTCACCGGCCTGCAGATAGGGTTCAATATCCTGGGCCAGTCTCGGTGAATAAACCCCCAGGATCTGCGGGTCAGGAAAAGCGCGGTTCCAATGTTCGTCGAGCAGCGCTGCCGCCTCGCGGTTCTCGTCCCGACCATGTTCTGGCAGGACTTTCTGATGATTGTGAATGGCGCCGATGGAAGCCCCGGGGACCAAAGACCGCAGGACATCGACCCCGGCGCCATGGGCCAGATTGACATGATGGATGGCCTTCAGATGGCTGGCCCGGTCGGTTACGCCCGGGGCGGCCCAGGGAATGGCATAACCAAAAAGCGTAAACACCGAGAACTCATTGAAAGTGGCGAAATGTTTGACCCGATCGCCGTAGCGCCGTGCCACCAGGGCCGCAAAATCAGCGTACCAGCCCGCACAATCGCGATTGGTCCAGCCGCCAAGATCATCCAGGCTTTGCGGCAGATCCCAATGATAAAGGGTCAACCAAGGCTGGATGCCTTTTTCGAGAAGGGCATCAATCAGCCGGTCATAGAAATCGATACCCGGCTGATTGACCTGACCACGACCTCGCGGCAGCAGCCTGGGCCAGGCCACCGAGAAGCGATAGGCCTGGATTCCGATCTGATGCATCAAGCCAATATCTTCGCCATAGCGATGGTAATGATCAGCCGATACGTCACCCGTACTGCCATCGGTCACTCCGCCTTTGGTGCGGCAACGAATATCCCAGATGCTTAAGCCCCGCCCCTCTTCGTTGGCGGCCCCTTCGACCTGATAGGCCGAGGTGGACACACCCCATAGGAACTTTGGCGGAAATACGAAGCGGGAAGCTTTTTTCATCGGCTGGGTTCCCTTGGCAAGGGCAGTGACGCCCAATCAGATATATTAGCATAAATTTTGTTATACTCTGACGACACGGCAATTTTGCAGGCGAGCAAAGAATGGCCAATCCCAAAAAACCAGCCGAGAAAATTTTGAAATTCCCCAAAAGCTTTCGCTGGGGCGCATCGACTTCAAGCTATCAGATCGAAGGCGCCGCCAACGAGGAAGGGCGGGCGCCAAGTATCTGGGATCGGTTTTGCCAGTTAAAAGGGCGGGTTAACCATGGCCATAATGGCGATGTAGCCTGCGACCATTATCATAAATATCCCGAAGACGTACGGCTGATGCAGCAGTTAGGGTTGGACTGTTATCGTTTTTCCATCGCCTGGCCCCGACTTTTGCCGCGCGGCCGAGGCCAGGTCAATCTAGCCGGGCTCGACTTCTATGACCGGTTGATCGACTGTCTGCTGGAAAAGAATATTGAACCCTGGCCCTGCCTGTTCCACTGGGACCTGCCCCAGGCGCTTGATGATCTTGGTGGCTGGTCAAACCGCGACATGGCCGGCTGGTTTGCCGATTACACCCTGCTCTGCGCCAGACGCTATGGGGACCGGGTCAAACATTGGGCCAGCTTCAACGAGTTTTCGGTCTTTACCTTGTTCGGCTATGCCTGGGGCTGGGGCGCCCCCAGCATTTCCGACCGGGCCTATCACCTGAAAACCATCCATCATGTCAATCTTGCGCATGGCGCCGCCGTTGATGTTCTGCGCGGCCAAAATGCCGGATTTGCTATTGGCGGCATCCATAGTTATCAACCGGTCCGGCCACAGAAAAACGTCCCTGAGGACATTGCCGCGGCCAATTTATTCAATGAACATTGGAATCTGGCCTTCCCGGATGCCCAGATCCTTGGCCATTATCCGCCCCAGATCGCCGAAGCCATTGACCCCTATGTTCAGGCCGGTGACATGGCCCGTATCTGTCGTCCTTTGGACTGGTTTGGCCTTAATCATTACGCCCCGATGTATGGTCGGGCCGACCCTGAAATGATCTGGGGCTTCGGCTGGGGCGAGGTGCCGGCCGAACTGCCGCGCTCAGGGGTCGGCTGGCCGATGCAACCCCAAGCGTTCAGCGATAGCCTGCAGGAACTGACCCGACGTTATCGCCTGCCCATTTACGTAACGGAAAATGGCTATGGCAATGAGGACAAAGGCGATAAGGCCGCTGAGCTGGAGGATCAAGCCCGCGTCGACTATCTGCGATCCTATATCGCCGCCATGAGCCAAGCGCTGGCGGATGGTGCCAATATCGCCGGCTATTTTGTCTGGTCGCTGCTGGATAATTTCGAATGGGGGGCCGGCTATGGCACCCGCTTTGGCATTGTCTATGTCGATTACGCCACCCAGCAGCGCATCCCCAAGGCCTCAGCCAATTGGTATGCCGAACTGATCAAGAAACAGCGGAAATAGAGCCTCGTATTTATTCCAAGGCGTTGCTTTTCACGACCTGGCTAAAATAGCGATAGCTGTCTTTTGGCGTTCTCAGCTGACTATCATAGTCAACCCGAATGATGCCAAAGCGTTTGGCCAAACCAAAACCCCATTCAAAATTATCGAGCAGGCTCCAGCACAGATAGCCCTTGACCTGACAGCCCATGGCCACCGCTTTGGCCACGGCCAGCAAATGATCCTTGAGGAAGGCCACGCGCTCGGCATCATGAACCGCGCCGTCGGCCGATACCACATCATCATAGGCGGCGCCATTCTCGGCAATGAATACCGGAAGATTGCCATAATCGGTTTTTATCGACATCAGCAGGTCGTAAAGACCGTCGGCCTGCACGGGCCAGCCCATGAACGTGTAACGTTCGGCGCGGGGGTCGCCCCACCAGACATCAAAGGGATGGCCGGTTTCATATTTCATGGTCATACGCGAATAGTAATTGATCCCAAGCAAATCAATGGGATAACGGATCGCCTCTTCATCGCCGGGCAGCACAAAAGCCTTCATTTTTTCCGCCAACAAGGGCGGGATCTGCCCTCTTAGCAGACCATCCAGGGGCACCCGGTTCCAAACCGCGTCCCAGCGCGCCGCTGCCGCAACATCCTCGGGCTTGTCGCTTTCACCACGACAGGGCTGAAGATTGATGACGGTTCCCAAGGTCAGACCGCTATGCTGGGCGGCAATGGCGCGCAGCGCAGCGCCTTGCGCCAGATTCTGATGATGCAGGGCCCGCAAGATCCCTTGTTCACCCAGCTTGTGGCCAGGGGCGTGGTCCCCAACCCCATAGCCGAAAATGGCCACGACATTGGGTTCATTCAACATCATCCAATCTTTTACCCGGTCCGCCAAATGACGGGTCACCACCGCGGCATATTCGGCAAACGGCCCGACGACCTCGCGCCCTTGCCAGCCCCCTTTATCTTCCAGAGCCTGGGGCAAATCCCAATGATAGAGGCAGGCCATCGGCCGGATACCGGCGGCCAGCAGCCCGTCCACCAATCGCGAATAAAAATCGAGCCCCTTCTGATTGACGGCACCGCTGCCCTCGGGAAGAATTCTTGGCCAGGCAATGGAAAAGCGATAGGCACCAAAACCGGCCGCCTTCATCAAGGCGATATCTTCGGGCCAACGGTGATAATGATCACAGGCGCGGGCGGCGTTGCTGCCATCAGCAATCTTACCGGCCGCCGCGAATGTATCCCAAACCGAATTGCCGCGCCCGTCTTCGTCCAAGGCGCCCTCAATTTGATAGGACGAGGTAGACGCGCCCCAAAAGAAGCCTGCGGGGAAGGTCTGCTTTGCCATGTGATCACTCCCGGGCCATTAGAAACACAGATATCCTAGCTTGCCTGAAGCCGGGCCGCTGCGCTATGACCAGTTGCGCATTGCGAACCGTTCTTAGGAGGCCCCATGGCTCATGGCAATTTCATTTGGAACGAATTGATGACCGACGATGTGGAAGGCTCCAAGGCCTTCTACCGCTCGGCCATTGGCTGGAGTTTTCAGGCCACGCAAATCCCTGAAGGCACCTATTGGCTGGCCATGGTCGAGGGCAAACCGGCTGCCGGGATCATGGCCATGCAAGGAGTCGTGCCTCCGGGCTGTCCACCCCATTGGTTTGCCTATCTTCAGGTTGATGATGTGGATGCGCGGATCAGCGAGGTCCTTGCCGCCGGAGGACAAGTGCTGCGCGCTCCCTTCGCTGTCGCCGAAATTGGGCGCATCGCCATTATCAAGGATGCCACGGGCGTGGCTCTGGGATTGATGACGCCGCTGGTCTGATTCTAATATAGATTGAGCATCAGGCGGGCGTCGTCGGACATTTTGTCCATCGTCCAGGGTGGCTCCCAGACCAATGCCACTTCGACGGTCCCGATCCCGGACACCGCAGCCACCGCCTCGGCGACCTGCTGCGGCAAGGCCCCGGCGACCGGGCAACTGGGCGCCGTCAGGGTCATATCCAATTTGACATCCCCGCGCTCGCCCACCTTTAGCCCATAGATCAATCCGAGGTCATAGATATTGACGGGGATCTCGGGGTCATAGACATCCTTCAAGGCCTGAACGACCTCGAAGTCGGTCGCCGGCTCAAGCCCTTGCTCGAGAGCTTCACCAGCTGTGGCGACGATGGCCGCATCCGAAGAAGACACCATATTCATTCTGTGCTCACCTTCTGCTGGTCAGCCAATGCGGCGGTCATGGTGTGCCAGGCCAAGGT
>DUZC01000090.1 GCA_013349735.1 Rhodospirillaceae bacterium | reverse complement strand
GTTCCCGATGGCTTCGCCCAGGCAGATATCGATTGCCGGCCAGTCATGATCGCCCGCGAACCTCTGCCTGACCGCCCCCGAGACTGCGCGCGCCAAACCGCAGGACCAGGCGCTGGCTGCCGTCAAAGACACACATAACCCACCCAGCTCAGCGGCTTCAAGACAGGCGCTGCCGACATCGGCAAGGCCGACGGCGCTAATCTCAAGAAAACCATGATAAGGCGGCACCAAACCGCTGGCAATTGCCTCTGTTCCTCGGGCCACCAGGAGTGGGGGCCCCGCCGCAGGGCTTGCCTTATCTGCCGGTAATCCGGTGCGATCGGATGTTGCCGCCTGGTTCGTTGCCACAGACCCGGCCGTCGAAGCCTTATCGATCCGCGTAATACAGACCGCCGTCATATCGTCATCCATCGGGGAGCCGACGGTATCGGCGAAACGTCGAACTAATTTAGAAAGGTCAATGCCTTCGGGCTTATGGAAAGCGCCGACAATCGCCAGCAAACCCTCTTCTCCGAGCATTTCACCATTATCGGCACGCGCCTCGGTCATAATATCGCTGTAAAGAAACAGGCTGCTTTGGGGCGGAAACGGCAGAACATGTTTGACATATTTGCTGGAAGGGGAAATTCCCAAGGGCTTACCCCTGGTGTCGAGCCATTGGGCCTCGCCGCCGCCATTAAATAAAATCGGCCGAGGCGCGCCGCCGGCGGCCCAGGTCAGAGTGCCGGCTGCATTATCGATTATGCCCAGAAAAATGGTGGCAAATTGCCCTCTCGGCAGCAGTCCATATAGCTTATGGTTGAGCCGCTCCAGGCTTGCCGCCGGATCGACAATGCGCGCGGCACCGTCGGTTAAAAGCGCGTGAAGGCGAAAAACATTCAGAGCCGCCGCGACGCCATGGCCGGAAAAGTCAAACATATAGACGGTGGTTCGTCCGCCCTCACCGCCGATACACCCCCAGAGATCGCCACCGATGTCAAAGGAGGGCTCGAAATATTCCTGAATCGCTAATCCATGCGACAAGCGGTATCCGGCGATCTGTTCGCTTTTTGGCAGAAGATCGAACTGCATTCGCCGGGCCAGCGCTAGATCCTCATTAATCCGCTCGCTCTCGGCGGCTAAATTAAAGGCCAAATTATCGGCCATGGCCTTGTTTTCTATTTCTGCGCGTTTACTGGAAATGGCGTAGTGAATCGAAGGCAGCAGACTTTCGTCAAGCGCTTCAACCGTGATCGGGGTATCGGGGGCATTGAAATGCAAGATCTGATTGCTGTGGCGGCCATCCCCGACCCTGGTGATAATGACGATTGGAAGCGAGGGGGCCACGGCGAGGATGCTGGAAAGGGTTCCCATGCCCGTGGAATCCGGCAGATTGATGTCCAGCAGGGCGACGTCAAAGGCTGCGCTTAGCCTGATGCGTTCAATCGCATCGGCCAGACTGGTCTCGTGGATAACAATAAAATTTTGGGTTCGAGAGTCCTTCAGGACACGAAGAACCGGCGCAGCATTGCCCTGCAATTCACCAATCAAAAGAACACGCAACCGCTGCGGCAACATCCTAAACGCTCAAGCAAGATTTCTAAGTTTATAACTCTGTTATGACCGTGAGATCAAATTCACCCATCGTCAATCGATGAAATTAATGAACTTAAAAATTATCATATTAAACTTGATGGCTGCTAGAAAGCGTCTCTCGGCCAGTATGTTTCATTGTCTGATTCCTATCCCGAAAGAGGAATGTTGCGTAAGGCGGTCAGGGTGGCTGGTTTCGCTTCAGGCGGCCGCAGCAAACAGCGTCGGAGCTTCTAGTTCGAGGCGGGGCGCAGCAGCATTGCAGGACCAATAAAAATAGCTCAGCAAGGCTTGACACGCCATCGTAATAAAACGATCATTTCGTTATAAAGCGAAATGATCGTAGTGTGCTTCCATGCTTGAAACATTTGAGACCGTGTCCAAGGCCGTCGCCGACCCCAGCAGAGCGCGCATCCTGAAGCTTCTGGAGTGTGGCGAACTCTGCGTCTGCCAGATCACCACTTTGATGGACCTCGCCCCGGCGACCATCTCTAAACATCTGTCTGCATTAAAGGCAGCTGGCCTGATCCAACAACGGCGAGAAGGTAAATGGGTTTATTACCGGCTTGCCGAGAGGGCGTTCAATGCCTATGCGCAGCCCTTTCTTCGCCTTGTTCACTCGGTTCTCAATGATGATCCGACCGTGCTGGAAGATAGGCGCATTCTGACTTTGGTGAATGCCGTTCCGGTTCAGGTCCTTTGCGATCAGGGACGGGTCGCTCTCGGCCCAAATGTGCAAGCTCGCGAATCGACAGCATGCTGTGGGGGAGCACCATGACCGAAAAGACCTACAATGTTTTATTTCTTTGCACTGGAAACTCGGCGCGCAGCGTCCTTGCCGAATGTCTCGTCAACGATCTAGGCGGCGGCAAATGGAAAGCCTACAGCGCCGGAAGTCATCCGACCGGGAAGGTCAATCCGCTTTCCCTTGAGGTTCTTAGCGAAAAGGGTCACGCGATCAATGGGTTGCGTTCGAAATCGTGGGACGAGTTCGCTCTGCCCGATGCGCCAAAAATGGATCTCGTTGTTACCGTCTGCGACAATGCAGCGGGTGAACTTTGCCCGATCTGGCCGGGCCATCCATCAAAACTCCATATCGGCTTTCCGGATCCTGCCGCTGCCCAAGGTACCCACGAAGAGCGATTGGCCGCGTTCCGCAAGGTCTACGCCATGATCGAGACCAAGATCCGCGCGTTGCTGGCGGTCGGAATGGATCGGCTGGGGGAGCTTTGATGGCCGTAAAGACCGAGAAAACACCGATGGGCTTCTTTGAACGCTATTTGACCCTGTGGGTTGGTCTCTGCATTCTGACCGGCGTTGCCCTTGGCCATTTTATTCCTGGGCCGTTCCATGAAATTGGCGCGATGGAAGTCGCCAAGGTCAACCTGCCGGTCGCCCTGTTGATCTGGCTAATGATTATCCCGATGCTGTTGAAAATCGACTTCGGTGCCCTGCATCAGGTTAAAACCCACTGGAAGGGCATTGGTGTCACGTTATTCATCAATTGGGCCGTCAAGCCGTTCTCCATGGCGTTCCTTGGCTGGATGTTCGTCAGCACCCTTTTCAGACCCTATCTTCCGGCCGATCAACTCGACAGCTATATCGCCGGTCTGATCCTGCTGGCCGCCGCGCCCTGTACCGCCATGGTGTTTGTTTGGTCCAACCTGACCGATGGCGAGCCGCATTTTACTTTGTCGCAGGTCGCGCTCAACGACCTGATCATGGTCTTTGCCTTTGCTCCCATCGTCGGCCTGCTGCTGGGGCTGTCCTCGATCACCGTGCCTTGGAGTACCCTGCTGCTGTCGGTGCTGCTCTATATCGTCGTGCCGGTTATCGTCTCGCAAGCTTGGCGCAAGGCTTTGCTTGCGAAAGGACCACAAGCTTTAACCAACAGGCTGTCTAAATTGGGGCCGATGTCGCTGTTGGCGCTGCTGACCACCTTGGTGCTGCTGTTCGGCTTTCAGGGCGAACAGATCATCGCCCAACCCATGGTCATTGCCATGCTGGCAGTTCCCATTACCATCCAGGTCTATTTCAATTCTGGTCTGGCCTATCTTCTCAATAAAAAGCTTGGCGTTGCCCATTGCGTCGCCGGGCCATCCGCGTTGATCGGGGCTAGCAACTTCTTTGAATTGGCGGTTGCTGCCGCCATTAGCCTTTTCGGGTTCCAATCCGGTGCCGCTCTGGCCACTGTCGTGGGCGTGCTGATTGAGGTGCCCGTGATGTTGTCGGTGGTCAGGATCGTCAATGCCAGCAAGGGCTGGTACGAGGCGAAGACTTAGAGTTTTTCGTATTTTGACTGAATCAAAAACTGAAAAACTCTTGAGCCAGAGCGGCGCTTGAGCCTTGAAAAATAGGATCAAAAGGAACCCAGACTATCCGCATTTTGAATAGCCACAGCTGGTGCAACTGTCGCAGCCTTCCGAGCGCAGCAGGGCGGGTTGGCCGCATTTCGGGCATTGCCGAAGGGGGCGGTGGCCAAGATTGACCACCTGCTTTTCTGCCGGCAAAGCCCGTTCTTCGGCGGGGTTAGGCAGGAAGCCGATATTGATCATATGGCGTTCGATGACATCCCCGATTGCAGCCAGCAAGGACGGAACATAGCGGCCCCCCATCCATTGGCCGCCACGTGGATCAAACACCGCTTTCAATTCCTCGACCACGAAGGAGACATCGCCGCCACGGCGAAACACCGCTGAAATCATGCGGGTCAGGGCGACGGTCCAGGCGAAATGATCCATATTTTTTGAATTGATGAACACTTCAAAAGGACGCCGCCGGCCATCCTGGACGATGTCATTGAGGGTGATGTACATGGCATGGTCGCTTTCCGGCCAGCGCACTTTGTAGGTGGCACCCGGCAATTCCTCGGGGCGGTTGAGCGGTTGGGTCAAATGAATGATCGCGCCGGCTTCAAAAGCGTCCTGCGGTCTTGCCTGCAGTGGTTCCAGCGGCAATTCGGCCTGAGGGGGATCAACCGGCTTGCGCACTTCGAGCACGGCGCCGGTGACGTCATTGGGGCGATAGGTTGTGCAGCCCTTGCAGCCCAGCTCATATGCCTGCAGATAGACATCTTTGAACTGTTCGAAATCAATGCTTTCGGCGACATTGATGGTCTTGGATATCGAGCTGTCGATATATTTCTGAACGGCCGCCTGCATCGTGACATGGTCGCTTGGACTCAGCGTCTGGGCATCGACAAAATAGTCGGGAAGCGGGGTGTCTTCGCCACGGACGCGTCGGAACAGGCGCAGCGCATAATCGCTGACTTCCTCTTCCCGACGGGTGCCATCGGGCATCATCAGATTGCGGGTATAGCTGAAGCTGAAGACGGGCTCGAGCCCGGACGAGACATTGTCGGCGAATAAAGAAATGGTGCCGGTGGGGGCAATCGAGGTCAGCAGGGCATTGCGGATGCCATTTTCGCGGATGGCGTCCTGCACATCGGCATCAAGACCAAGAATATTTTCGCCGGCAAGAAATTTCTCGGCGTCATAAAGAGGAAACACACCCTTTTCGCGGGCCAGCTCAGTCGAGGCGAGATAGGCTTCGCGTCTCACAATCGACAGCCATTGTTCGGTCAGGCGAATGGCTTCGCGTCCACCATAACGGGCGCCGCACAGGATCAGAGCGTCGGCCAGCCCGGTAACCCCCAGGCCGATGCGTCGCTTGGATTGCGCCTCGGTTTTATGTTGGGGCAGGGGGTAGTTGGAAACCTCGATGACATTGTCCATCATCCGGACCGCGGTGCGGACCAGAGCGGCCAATTGTGCCAGGTCGAGTTTGGCGCCATCCTCGAAGGGACGGTCAATCAAACGCGAAAGATTGATCGATCCCAACAGACAAACCCCGTATGGGGGCAGGGGCTGCTCACCACAAGGATTAGTAGCGTGGATGTCTTCGCAATACCATAGATTGTTCAGACGGTTGATGCGATCAATGAAAATTACCCCGGGCTCGGCAAAACTATAAGTTGCCCGCATGATTTTGTTCCACAATTCACGCGCCGGCAGGCTTTTATAGACGACGCCGCCAAAAGACAGTTCCCAGGCGTTGTCGCTGCGGACTGCCGCCATAAAGGCGTCGCTGACCAACACCGAAAGATTGAACATACGCAGCCGGCCGGCATCCCGTTTGGCGTCAATGAAGGCTTCGATATCGGGATGGTCGCAGCGCATGGTCGCCATCATCGCCCCGCGTCGAGACCCGGCACTCATGATGGTACGGCACATGGCATCCCAGACATCCATGAAGGACAAAGGCCCGGAGGCGTCCGCTCCAACCCCTTTGACAGGGGCCCCCTTGGGACGCAGGCTGGAAAAATCATAACCGATGCCACCACCTTGCTGCATGGTGATGGCCGCTTCCTTCAGATGTTCAAAGATTCCGCCGATATCGTCGGGGATGTTGCCCATGACAAAGCAATTGAAAAGGGTAACCTTCCGATTGGTCCCCGAACCGGAAAGAATCCGGCCTGCGGGAAGAAAGCGGAAGTCACTCATGGCCTCGTAAAACCGGTCCTTCCAGGAGTCGCGGGAGGATGGATCTTCAACGCTGGCAAGGGCTTCCGCTACGCGGCGCCAACTGTCCTCGATGGTTTTATCCACAGCTTCACCCGACGGGCTTTTCAGGCGATATTTCATGTCCCAGATCTGTTGGGAAATCGGCGCTACTTGCGTCATTACCTTGCTCCACCCCAAGGCCCGCCGCTTCCCGACGGTTGTCTCCGGACGGGTAAAAATCCTGCGGTTTCAAGGCCGATTTTTAGGACTCTAAGGAGAGGCCTGCTTTAGGTCAAGCGCAATGTTCTCATTTTGTTTCCACAGCAAAGCTTGCCGACAATGCCTTGATTTCCTTAGCCAGAATATGGTTATCCACTTTATTCACGGCGGGAATCAAAGGCGGAAATGTGACAATCCGCACAAACTTATCCACAGGGCGGGAGGCTGATTTTTTTTGTCAGGACGGCGGCAGGTTGGTGAAATTCCGACGCGCTTCGGCTTCCAGGGCGCGGGTGGCGGTTTCAATCTGGTTTTGCAAAAGATCCATAAAGGGACGTCGTTCCAAACCGGCGGGAATGGGCTGCAGGATTTCCAGGGTGATCTTGCCGGGATAGCGAAGGAAGGCATTGCGTCGCCAAAATAGCCCGGAATTTAAGGCGATAGGAACGACCGGCACATTGAGCCCGGCGTAAAGCATGGCAACCCCGGAATGATAGGTGCCGGCGCTTCCGGGCGGCTGGCGATGGCCTTCGGGGAAGATGATCACCTTGCGGCTTTCGGCAATGGCCTGGCGGGCGCCTTCCACCATCAGGCGCAAGGCTTTCATTCCGGCCTTGCGGTCGATGGGAACCTGACCGGAGCGGCCCATATACCAGCCGATCAAGGGGAGGGACAGCAGCTCTTTCTTTAATATAAAAGCCGGGTCGCCGACCAAATGGTGGAAAACCATGGTATCCCAGGCCGATTGATGTTTAACGGCAAGAATGGCGGCTCCGGCCGGAAGATTTTCCAGCCCCCGGACTTCATAGTCTAACCCCAGAATCCGTCGCTGCAGAAAATGGGCGCCGGTTAGCCAGAGAACCGCAGCCTGCTGGAGTCGCGAACGCTGGGCAAAGGCCAGAAAAGGCAAAAAGGCCAAGGCGATGGCCAAGGTCCAGGGAAGGAACAGTATCTGGTAAAGCAAAGAGCGCAGCGCGATCATGGTCAGCTGGGGTCTTCCGGGTTTTCGAGAAGATGCCGGATCTGGGCGGCAAGAAATTTATCATATTCCGAGGCCAGAAGATGTGCCGTTCCCGGCCACATCCACCATTGCCCCTGCTTGACGGTGTCGGGAAAGACCGGATGGGGAATGATGGTGACATCCGGCATGGCGAAATGAAATTCGAGCAGACTGCGCCGCATATGGTAATTGGCGGTCACCAGCCGCAGCGAATGAAAGCCCTGGTTGTGAATCCAGGCCGCCGTTTCATTGGCATTTCCCTGCGTATTGTCGGCTGCATAGCCAAGCACAATACAGCATTCCACTTCGTCCGGCTTTTGCCGCGAGAGACGCAGCAACTCGTTGACATCAAGACCACGATAGACGCCCGAGACGAACAGCTTCGCGCCGAGACGTTGGCGCAACAAAGAAAGTCCGGTATCAAGCCGTTCCGAGCCACCGGTCAGAACCACAATCGCATCGGTGATGGTGGCGACGTCCTCGACCTGTTGCGGGACCGTCGTGGCGAACCAAATCAACCCGCCCAGCCAGACCAGGGCCGCCAGAAAAGCCATAGCGGCCCAAGAGAAAAAAGGAAAAGAGGGGCGACGGCGACGCATGGCTAAGGGACTTTACAGCATTTGAGCAAGCGATCGGTACACGGCGGCCCGCGCCGTCAGCATTGCCAAGAGCGCGGCCACCAG
>DUZC01000089.1 GCA_013349735.1 Rhodospirillaceae bacterium | reverse complement strand
GCCCCATAAGCGCATAATTTGGCGATCATGGGATCATAGAACATGCTGATTTCGCCGCCCTCAAAGACACCCGTATCAACGCGGACATTCGGCCCTTCGACGGGCGGCAGGTAACGGGTAAGCCGCCCGATGGAGGGCATGAATCCGCGGAATGGGTCTTCCGCATAGACCCGAGCCTCGACCGCCCAGCCCTTCGTCCGCACGTCTTTCTGCAAAATGGTCAGGCGCTCGCCATTGGCGATACGGATCATCCATTCCACCAGATCGAGCCCGGTAACCAGTTCGGTAACCGGATGCTCAACCTGCAACCGTGTGTTCATTTCCAGGAAATAAAAATTGCGCTCGGCATCAACGATAAACTCGACCGTCCCGGCTGACTTGTACGAGACGGCTTTGGCCAAGGCCACCGCCTGATCTCCCATAGCTTTACGCACGGCCTCGGTAAGAAACGGGCTCGGCGCCTCTTCAATCACCTTTTGGTGACGCCGTTGGATCGAGCATTCGCGCTCACCCAAGGAAATCACATGGCCAAAGGAATCCCCCAAGACCTGGATTTCAATATGGCGCGGCTCCTCGATATATTTTTCAACGAAAACCCGGTCATCCGCAAAGGACGCCTTTGCCTCGTTGCTGGCAGAAACAAACCCCTCCTTGGCCTCCAGGTCGTTCCTGGCCAGACGCATGCCCTTGCCGCCCCCACCGGCCGAAGCCTTGATCATCACGGGATAGCCAATCTCTCGGGCGATCGTTACAGCCTCGTCGCCGTCCTTGATCACCCCCATAAAGCCCGGAACCGTCGAAACACCGGCCTGTTTGGCCAGTTTTTTCGACTCGATCTTGTCGCCCATGGCAAAAATGGCATGGGCGTCCGGACCGATGAAGACGATGCCCGCGGCTTGCAGGGCTTCCTGGAATTCGCGCTTTTCAGAAAGAAAGCCATAGCCCGGGTGAACGGCCTCGGCACCGGTCTCAAGGCAAGCGGCAACAATTTTTTCGATCATCAAATAGGATTGCTGGGCGGGCGGCGGGCCAATAAAAACCGCCTCATCGGCCATTTCCACATGCAGCGCATCGCGATCGGCGTCGGAAAAGACGGCAACCGTCTTGATCCCCATTTTTCGTGCCGTCTTTATGACCCGACAGGCAATTTCACCGCGATTGGCGATCAGAATTTTTTTGAACATTGGCTCTTCACCCAGGTTATAGCGGGATATTCCCGTGCTTGCGCCAGGGGTTCTCCAGTTTCTTGTCGCGCAGCATATTAAGGCTTCGGCAAATACGCCGCCGGGTCGCGTGCGGCCGGATCACATCATCGATAAAGCCACGATGACCGGCGACAAACGGATTGGCGAATTTTTGCCGATATTCCTCGGTTCTATCTGCGATTTTTGCCGGATCGCCTATGTCATTGCGAAAAATGATTTCCACCGCGCCCTTCGGCCCCATCACCGCGATTTCCGCCGTGGGCCAGGCGAAATTCACATCACCACGCAGATGTTTGGAACTCATCACATCATAGGCACCGCCGTAGGCCTTGCGGGTGATGACGGTAATTTTCGGGACCGTACATTCGGCATAAGCGTAAAGAAGCTTTGCCCCATGCTTAATGATACCGCCGAACTCCTGGTCAGTACCGGGAAGAAACCCAGGAACATCAACAAAAGTTAACAGAGGAATATTAAAGCAGTCACAAAAACGCACAAAGCGCGCTGCTTTACGAGACGAGTCAATGTCCAGACAACCCGCCAAAACCAATGGCTGATTGGCAACAATCCCGACGGTTTGACCGTCCATTCTGGCAAATCCAGTCAGAATATTTCCGGCAAAGCTTGGCGCCACTTCAAAGAAATCAGCATCATCGACGACCTTCAAGAGCAGCTCGCGCATGTCATAGGGTTTGTTGGGGTTGGCCGGGATCAAAGTGTTAAGGCTGGGTTCCAACCGCTCAGCAGGATCTCGGGTCAGCCGGACTGGTGCCTTTTCGCGGTTGCTGGCCGGAAGAAAGTCTAAAAACCGGCGCAGCTGCAACAAGGCCTCGACATCATTTTCAAAAGCCAAATCCGCCACACCGGAACGGCCGGTATGCGTGACAGCGCCACCCAATTCTTCCGCAGTGACCGTTTCATGGGTTACGGTCTTGACCACTTCCGGCCCCGTAACAAACAGATAAGAACTGTCCTTGACCATAAAGATGAAATCGGTAATTGCGGGCGAATAAACAGCACCCCCGGCGCAAGGGCCCATAATCAGAGAAATCTGTGGAACAACGCCGGACGCCATCACATTGCGCTGAAAAACTTCGGCATAGCCCGCCAAAGAAGCCACACCTTCCTGAATTCTGGCCCCGCCGGAATCATTCAGCCCAATCACCGGCGCCCCGACCTTAAGGGCCTGATCCATGATCTTACAGATCTTTTCCGCATGAGCTTCGGACAGGGAGCCACCAAAAACAGTAAAATCCTGGGAGAAAACAAAAACCAGGCGACCATTGACCGTCCCATAGCCGGTAACCACGCCATCGCTGGGGATTTTCTGCTTCTCCATACCGAAATCGCTACAGCGATGTTCGACAAACATGTCCCATTCTTCGAATGAGCCTGTGTCCAGCAGAAGGTCAATGCGCTCACGCGCCGTCAGCTTGCCCTTGGCATGCTGCGCCGCGACACGCTGCGGACCGCCGCCGGCCCGCGCGCGATCACGCTTCTCATCAAGCTGTCGGATGATTTCCATGAATCCCTCTTAAGAATTGTGAGAAGAGATTACACGAACTGCCTTGTCGTTCCAGAAAATTGGATAGCAAAATCAGGATAAGCAAAGCTCAACTGCATGAACTGCATAGCGCCAGAAGCTGAGCCGCTGCCTTGACTTCTTGCTGCAAGCCAGCCCAGCGCTGCTTTGCCTCGTCGTCAACCCCCCAAATCTCGGCCTGAAATGTTTCGTCAAGCTGCGCCAAAGCCAGAGTCTCTTCAGCCGTGACCCGTCCCACCAACAGCGCAACCCCCAGCAGCAAAGAGCCGGTGGCCGCGACGACCGTTTGTAAAGCAGTAAGGCGTGGCACATCATAGGCGGCGATGATGTTTTTTAGCCTATCCAGACTGGCCGGCGGCTGCGGCCTGGGCATCACGCCCGTAACCACGACCATTTCCACCCCAAGCGCGCCAGCCGCCCAATCCACCAGCGGTTGCCAGGCGGCTTCCTGACGCAGCACCAGATCCTCAGGCATGTCGGCCCGGTAACAGAGGAGATCACTGGCTCCATAGGCCATCAACGCTTCGACGATAGCCGCGGGATCAACCGAGACCCGGTCGATGGCCGTGCTGACCAATTGGGTCAGGGGCATCGTCGCCGGGCGGATCCATTGCTCCTGGCATTCCCACTCAGCGGCCACCGCCTCGGCCAACGCCCGGCTCCAGGCTTGCAACGCATTCCGGGCTGGCGTACGCACCGGTTTGCCATCCAAGGTAATAATGAACCCAGCCTCACTTTCGGCAACAGCGACAACCGAATAAAAGCGCTTTATCAATTTTCAGCCCCTCCGGACAGTTTGCCGCTCTTTCGTACCGGCGGCGCCTTTTTCGGTTGGACCAATGCGGCAATACAGGGGTTAGCATCGGCCTGGCCAAGGGCAATAAAAGGAACGGCCCCTGCGCCAACGGCACTCAGCACGCCTTTGACAATCGTTCCCTTATTGGGCGCGATAGTCGGATGAGCCAGAGTACCCCCAACATCCAGCGATGGGGTCAGGCTGGCTGCGGCGACTTCTTTCGGTTTCGGCGCAAACGACAAATCAAGTGTTTCGTTGGCCAAATTGATACTACCCTGACCGGCGACCGTCATTTGCGTCGTGTCAAACAACAAAGTCTCGCTACGGGCCAATCCATCGGCGACACTGAAATGCCCAACCAGACATTGTAGCTCGGTATCGGTTGATTTTGAGCCGTTGGCCAATTGTTGCAGGAGGTCAACAGCAAGAGAGTCCCCGCCACTGGCTTCGATGCTTCCCTTGCCGACGCTGAGGGCAACATCGCCATTAAGGCGGCTGAAAATCATGCGCCAGGAACTGCCACTGCCTTTCAGAGCCAGATGAAAATCCCCGACGGCCCCATGCAACACCGGCGACAGGTCAAATCCCCGCAACAAAGTACCAAGCGCCACCCGCTCACCCTTCAGCAAAACACTCACGATCGGCGGCCTGGCCAAACTTTCGACGGTCAAAGCCCCCTTCAGTTTGCCGCCCCCGATCGCGCCGATCCTGGCGTTCACCTCCAAACTTCCATTGCGCACGGAAATCGGGACGACAACCTGGCTCGCGCTTAAGCCGTCATCAAACAGCCGGTCGATTTGCCAGGAGAGGTCCGCATCACTGGCGGATAAAAAAGACATCGGCAGGGCTTCGTCGGAAAACAGCCGAATATCGTCCCCTCGGCCATGAGGTAGCTCGCTTTTACTGACGCTCCAGTCCGCAAGATCAAATGCGTTGGAGGTCAGATGGGCTTCTAAAAGCGGACGATCCCGACCAGGGCGCAGCGTCGCCTCTCCAGCCAGGTCGCTGTGACCCAGAATGGCCTTAAAGTCGCCGAGCCGCCATCCGCTCTCGACATCGGCCAGATGCCCGGCCAATTTGATTGGCCCAACCGCCGGCATAGCGACATTCAGAACTTTGTTGAAGGCGGCCAGATTATCGCCTTCGGCCGTGACACCGATATCAACCCCTTTCACGGCCAAGGGATCCTTGATGGATCCTTTCAGGCTTAAGGCCACGGCATCGCGCCGTCCCAAGGCCAGATCAATGTCCGTTAGGCTCGGCGCATCCGGACGGCCAGCGACGGTCAGGGAGATGCGCGCCGCACCCATGGCCGGCAAATTAACACCAACCATCCGTGCCGTTTCCGCCAAATCCGTTGCGTCGGCATGCAGGGTTATGGCCAAAAGCGGATGTTTGCTCTTGTCCAGCCGCACCGAGCCGCTCGCTGTGGCGACCAGTCCGGCCAGAACCGCCTTCATCTCGACATTATAGGGGCGCCCCGGATGCAAAAGATCCTTCGGCGCCCCCAAGACCCCGCTGACATCGAAATGCCGGCCGTTCCACAGCCCTTCCATCTTGAGAGCCAGGGGCGAGTTAAACGTATCGGCATCAGCGGTCAGATGATCAACCCGCAAATGCTCGCTTCGTCCGCTGGCCGCATCAAAATATCCAATATTGGCGCCCTCAAATTTTACCTCGCCAATGCGCAAAGCGGTATGAGCCTCGTCATTCGTGATGGGGGGCGCGTCCTGAACCGGTGCTGCGGCAAAATCCCAATTGACCCGACCTTGACCATCGGCTTCCAAAAGAATGTCCGAGTTGATGAAAGTAAGACGGCTGACCCGGACCTCACGTACCAGCAAAGGCAGCAATCCGATCTCGGCCTCTACCCGGTCAATCTTCAGCATTTCTGGACGACGACCCCAGGCTGCATTGGTAAAAACCACATCATTGGCTACCAGAGACGGGGTTAATGACACTTTCAAAGACAGCTTGCCGCGGATCACCAGATCCCGGCCGGTCGCCGAACGGGCAGCCCCGGACAGTAAGCCCCTATAGGCGTCAATATCGACGGACTTGACCACCGTTACTAAGGTTACAATTAACAAGAGAATGCCGACGGCGGCCAGCTTCAGGATCGTACCAAAACGCATCAGGCCCTCTCGAACAAGGACATCATTGCCCCCGGCAACAGGCTAAAATTCTCGACCACCTTTTCGGCGCCGGCATCCAACAGCTCTTCCGGCGCGTGATAGCCCCAAGCAACGCCGACACAGCGACTTTTGGCATTGCGCCCCATGGCCATATCAAAACTGGTATCACCGATCATTACGGCATCCGCGGGCATAACGCCGGCGTCTGCAATGGCTTTTGACAACATTGCCGGATGCGGTTTGCTTGGATGATGATCCGCCGTCTGCAGACTAACAAAACGTCCCTGCAAACCATGGCGTTGGATCATGCTATCAAGCCCTCGTTGCGACTTCCCGGTGGCGATGGCCAATTGCCAACCCGCCTGCTCCAAAGCCTCAAGCGCCGCCACGGCCCCCGGAAAGAGCGGTTCACCCTCACCCCCCCCGCCACGCGCCTCAAGGAAGGCCTGCTTGTAGGCCTGAGCCACCGAGACATGCAGTTCAGCCCCATAATGCGGCAGCAATTGCCCCACGGCATCAAGTAAGGAAAGACCAATGATCCGCCGGACCGCTTCCGGCTTTGGCGCGGCGACTCCATTGGCCTGACAGGCGGCTAACATTGCCGCCACGATAACGTGCTGACTATCGATCAGAGTCCCATCAACATCAAAGACGGCAAGGCGGGATCGTTCCTTCATGGCCCAATGACATCCATTTCTTGATTAGCAGGGTCTTATCATCAGAGGCTGGCTCCGGACGCCGCAAGGTCCTGAAAGAAACGGACCAGCACCTTTTCAGGAGATCCACCGAACTGTTTAGTGAAATCAGCCAGTTCGGCCGCCTGCAGACGCCGCAGGGGTTCATAAAGTGCTGCGAACAACAAATTGAACTCATTGACCCGAAAATGGACCAGTTCCTCGCTGCTTGGCCGGGGCAAAAAAGCGGAGGTGCCAAGACTGATGGATTGCGGGCGGTTTTCCATCAACCCGATAAACCAGTCACGGCGGGCATCAAACCGTCGGAAAGCTTCGGCAACGCGCAATAAAATCGCCCAGAGAACCGATTTGGCGCGAGGATCGTCATAAAAACTGTCCCAAGAAAAAGTCAGATGGTCAGGCCCCTTCAATTCCTCAAGGATCGCGACACATTTCCCGCCAAACGCGTCTTTTTCATCCCCCAGCACCAGGTGAAAAAAAGAAAAATAAGCCGGCAGAATATCGCGGGATAGCTGTCCATCTTCAAAGAGATCTGTCAGGGGATGCACCAACAGTCTTTGCAGCGGATCGCCACGTTGATGGCGCAACAGCTCCGCCGCCGCCGCTTCAAGAAGCTGGGTATGGGCGTCGCGCATAATCCGACCAAACAAGGGCGTCTTCTGGAAAGAGGGCAGCCATTCCCGCAAAACCGGCCCCGTCAGCTTTTGCTCTCCGAATTTTTCCTCGGCCGACTTCAGGAAAGCCTGAATCAGGCTCTCCGCAATTTGTACCATCTGGGCGCGGCCTTCAGCGCTCATGCTCAGACCTCTTCAAAAGCGGTGAACGGTTCGCCTGCAGCTCCCTTGGCAAAGCCAAAGAAAGCAAAACTGGCGACCATATGGCTGGGTAAGGGGGCCAAGACTCGCAACAGGCCCTGGCGAGGATGCGGGACCTCAATGGCCCTGGCATGTAAATGTAATTTACGGCTGATACCTTGCGCCGAAAGGAAGGCGTCTTTGCTTCCGTATTTGCCATCCCCTTGGATTGGCGTTCCCAGCAAAGCACAATGGGCCCGCAATTGATGCGTCCGGCCGGTCCTCGGTTCCAGCTCTAGCCACGCGGCCTTCTTTGCCGCCGCTTCCACCACCCGGTAATAAGTGACCGCATGGCGCCCGTCTTCTTCATCAATCTCAACCTTATCGCCCAGCCGTCCGGCGATTTTAGCAAGAGGCGCATCGATCCTGCCTTGGGGATGTTTGGGCACTCCCACGACCAAGGCCCAATAACATTTTCGGGCGGTGCGGCTACGAAAAGCAGCGGCAAGGCGGGCCGTCGCGCTCGCCGTTCGACCAAGCAGCAAAACCCCGCTGGTGTCTTTGTCAAGGCGATGAACCAAACGCGGTCGTTCGTCGCTTTCAAAGCAAAGCGCGTCCAACATGGCATCAAGATGCAATTCAAGATTGGTCCCCCCCTGAACCGCAAGGCCCGGGGGCTTGTTCAAAACAATAACATCCTGGTCTTTGTAAAGCACCGCATCCAGAATGGCCTTAAGCTCGGCTGGGGCTACGGCTGCCACGCGCTTTTTTGGCAATTGGGCTTCCTCATTACCCAAAGGCGGGACCCGGATTGCCTGCCCCACATCCAAGCGTTGATTGGCCTTGGCGCGCTTACCGTCCACTCTGATTTG
>DUZC01000088.1 GCA_013349735.1 Rhodospirillaceae bacterium | reverse complement strand
CCTCAAAAATCTTAGGCAAATCTGGTAAATACAGCCCCACTTTGCTTCGGTCGCTATGGGCCAAAATGCGACCCTGCGGATCGAGGACAATGGCATGTCGAAGGTCAGGATAGCTGGCAAACCCTTCGATGATTTCCTGCAATCCGCTAAAATCATTAGAGGCAACCCAGACGGCAGAGGCGGCGGCCACGCTGCGCCCCAAAGCCTCGGCTTGATCCAATTGCTGTTCACGCAGCAGAGTTTGTTGCCTAAAGGTAAAATCAAGAATGAACAGGCACATCATTGTGCCAACAATTAATATGATCCCAGATACTAATTGGCTTCGAATCGTCCCGGTAATCTTATCAAATAAGTATTTATGCATTACGGAATTTCAACCTTGCGTACTTCTTTTTCAAACCGTTCAACATACTCCCTTACAATAGCATAGCTTTTATCATTGGCAGCGTGGAAGCGAGCCGTCTCGATGTCTTTCAGGATTTTTTGGCCTTCCGCGGTTTTTGGCAGATCCAATAGGGCCTGCTGCAGTCTTTGCCCGAAGTCCGGGGGAAGATTATCCCTGACCATCACCGCGTTATTGATCAAAGACGGGGTTTCCCAGGCAACCGTGAGCTGTTCCGCCTGTGCGGGGTGATCTTTCTGAAACTGGCGCCAGGGGGGCGGCCAGGTGGCGCCTGCCGCAGTCGCGCCTAGAAAGACATTCATAATCGAGGATTCCTGCGAACCAACATAGACATTTTGAATGTCTTTTTTAATGTCGATCCCCTGGGTAAACAGAAAATATTGCGGCATGATGGCCGCGGCAAGAGCCGTTGGCGATGGATAGCTGATCGCCTTTCCTTTCAGGTCGGACGGTTTTTTGACCTTACTGTCCTTGCGAAGGATAAAAATTCCCCGGAAATCGTCCGCATCGCCCCACATTGCCACGACATGGTAACCGACCTTCATCGCCTCAATGGCTTGCCAGGGATTTGGCATAAGAATATCGGCCTCACGGGCCCGAATCTTTTTTTCGAAGGCCTGATAATCGCGGGAGGCCTCGATTCTTATTGGCGTTTCCGGTAACGCTCTGTTCAGGTAATCAACCAGCGGCTGGAATTCTTCGACCAGTTTTTGCGGGTTGTAAAGGGGATGGGGAATCAACCGATAAGTCGGCTTTTGATTTTCGTCCGGCGCGTGGCTATAGGGCAACGGCTTTTCGACCGGGTCCTGATTATGTCCGAACGAAACCAAAATAAAGGCCAGGCTGGCTAATGCCATCATTCCGACAAAAGCCGCCGTTGGTTTCATTTGAGAGCCTTTTTTCTTTTGATCCTCCGCCCTCTATCCGGCACGAACCTGATGCAGGAAGCGCGACACCTCCTGGTTCAAATATTCCGCCTGTTTGGAAAGGTCCAACGAGGAATCCCTGATTTGTTCGGCCGCCATGCCACTATCCCGGGCTGCCTGTTCCACGGCCGTAATGTTTACGGAAACCTCTTGGGTGCCGGCCGCCGCTTGTTCGACATTGCGGGCGATTTCCCCGGTAGCCGCAGTTTGTTGCTGAACGGCCGCGGCGACTGAGCCGCTGATCTCACTCATTTCCGCGATCACGCTGGAAATGCCGGTGATCGCCTCGACCGCCTCGGCCGTTTTTTGCTGCACCTCGGTGATCTGTGCGGCAATTTCGCCTGTCGCTTTGGCCGTTTGATTGGCGAGGCCTTTGACTTCATTGGCGACAACCGCAAACCCCTTGCCGGCATCCCCGGCCCGGGCCGCTTCGATGGTGGCATTCAAGGCCAGCAAATTAGTCTGGCTGGCAATGTCATTGATCAAACCAACGACCGTTCCAATCTTGCCGACACTTTCATTGAGCATCTGCACCAGCAGGGTGGTGTGCTGGGCCTCGGTTCCGGCCCGATCGGCCACGCTTTGCGACCGGCTCATTTGGCTGGCGATTTCATTGATAGAGGCGGTCAGTTCTTCGCTGGCCGAGGCGACAGTCTCAACATTGGCCGATGCCTCCTGCGAAGCGCCGGCCACCGCCGTTGCCTTGCTGCTGGTTTCATTGGCCGCCCCCGCCATTTGGCTGGCCGCGGCCTGCAATTCGGTTGCCGCCGATGTGACCGTATTCACCACTTTGCCAACACTGCCTTCAAAAGCATCGGCCATTTTATGCATGGCGGCGCGGCGTTCCTGCTCGGCCTGACGTTTCAGATCTTCCTGTTCGCGGGTCATCTTTTCCACGCGTATAGCATTGTCTTTGAAGATTTGGACGGCCCGACCCATATCACCGATTTCGTCATGATTTTCCAGGGCCGGCACGGCAACGCTGTGATCGCCGCCGGCCAACCGGGTCATTGTTGCGGTCATGCCGGTTACTGGCTTGATGATGCTGCGGGCAATCAGCCAGGCCAGCGCGACGCCCAACAGCACTGCGATGACGCTAAGGACGATGTTCAGGCTGATGCCGCTGGCAATTTGAGCCTTGGTAAGGCTTTCCAACGCCGCCATATCCTTTAACGCCGAATCTTTTACCTCATCGGACTTTTCGCCCATGGAAACACCGAAATTGGCCATGGTGTGATTCACCAAAACATCCACATCTTCGGCCAGTTTGATCGTATCCGCGAAAGCCGCGGCATATTTTTCGCTGGATTTAACGACTTCGGCGGTTGCTGCCAGATATTTGGAGTCGTGGGTCTGTCCGTTCAGGACCTCGATGGCCTTGTCCATCTTGGCCAGGGTTTCCTTGAAATCATGGGCGGCGGCCTGATCATGGCGGCCTATGAATTTATTGGCCTCGAGTCGGGCCAACATCAGATATTGCTGCACAACGCCTGCCTGAGCGGCAACCGCATGATCCCCGGCCTTAAGCGCGCTTTCGATCACTTCCGTCATTTTGAGGCGCATGCCGGCGCCGGTAGGGTTGAGCGTCTCGCTGATCAGCTGTTCAGTTTTACGCTTTTCTTCAATTAACCTTTCAAATCCAGCCACATAGCCTTCGAAACCGTTTTTTGCGTCGGCAACCGCCTTAAGACGGTCCGGATTGTGAATGGTTTTTAGCCCTTGTTCCAATTTTTCGCGCAAACCTTTAATCGCTTTGCGCGATTCTTCGATTTTTTTCTCATCACCGGTATAGGCAAAATCGCGGACATGACGGCGCACATCGGAGACATCGCCGCCGATATCCAGTCCCAGCACCGCAACCCCGGCCACCTGCGAAAATTCAGAAAATTTTTCCTCGCCACTTTTCAGGCCGGCGGCGCCGGAGACCCCGAGGGCGACCAGCAAGGCCAAAGTGATGGCAAAACCCAGATAGACCCGGCTGCCGACTTTCAGCTGCGCAAGGAGGTTCATATTTTTCGTCTCCAAACCAATTTTCTTCAGTCGCTTGCGGTGGGGGGATGCCCCCTAATTCCACAAGAAAATTATAGAATTAAGTCACGGTCGGGGAAAGTTTATATTACATCCACCGTTATTTTAACGACCAAGGCATGATCGGAACCGTAGAAATAGAATTCTTGGGTGACCCTTCCACCAATCGATCGGAATAGCTGAGATAAACCAACGTGTTATTGGGGTGATCATAGAATCGGACGACCTGTAGTTTTTTAAATAGCCAGCTGCGACTTTCCTTGAAGACATCCTCGCCATCTTTAAGATCGCCCTTGATGGTAATCGGACCGACCTGACGGCAGGCAATCGAAGCATCCGACGTGTCTTCCGCCAGGCCGACAGCCCCCTTCACGCCACCGGTCCGGGCGCGGCTGACATGGCAGACCACGCCTTCGACTTTTGGGTCCTTGAACGAGTCGATGCAGATTTTGTCATTGGGACCCAGCATCTTAAAGACCGTGGAAACGCAGCCAACCTCTTCGGCCATGGCCATTTGGGCCATCACGGTCGCAGCAAGGACCGTCACGAAAGGCCATAAAATGCGGATCATCGAGACCTCGTTATTCAATCGGAAAGGGAAATTGCGCTTTATTTTAGGGGGCAACCGATCTTTTTTCCAGTCTTTGCCTCTGACCTCCCTAAATGGGGATATGGCGCCTATCCCCAACTCGTTAGGCTGTTTTGACTAGACAGCGGGAGATGTGGGATGAGCATCACATTAGCCAGTAAGCTTGAGGAGCGGGCCCTCCCAAAAAAAGCCATGGCGATCCAGCCGGCTCTTGTCGAATTCGGTCATGCAATCATTGATCATCAGCATCAGAATATTTTTTCTCTTGGCGCCGAGATTGAGGCGCTGTCGCGCCGCAATCGGCGCTCAAAGCAATTAATTCGCCACCTTTATGAATATTGGTGCATTATTGGCGACCATTTCACGACAGAAGAAGTATTGTTGCTAGAGCTACCTAAAACAAGATACGAACAGCAGATATCCTCTCACATTGTAATGCATAACGATATTCTGATGTTGATCAATCAGGCTATCTCGCATCTTGAAGATGGGTTGGATCTTGTCGATATTCGGCAAATAATATTATACGCTTTCAATGGGTTCCGTTATAATACAGCTCTTTATGATGCGCAGCTTGCCTTCGCCTTGCGGGACGAGAAAATTATCTGACTTCATTGCTTAGGGGGGCGATAGACCAAGATCGTTGCCGCCAGGCCACAGGCTGCCGCCCCGGCCATCCACCATCCGAGCGCGGCTTTGTCGCCGCTGGCAGCGATGAGCCAGGTCGAGATCATCGGTGTGAAGCCGCCAAAAAGGGCGGTGGCCAGAGAATAGGCGAGGGCGAAACCGGTGGTGCGGACCTTCGCCGGCACGATCTCGGTCAGGGCGACGACCATAGCGCCATTATAGCCACCATAGAGAAAAGACAGCCATAACAAGGCCATCAACATATGTGCTAAGGTGATCTCTCCAACCAGCCAGTTCAGCACCGGATAGGCGGTCAGCAGAGTCAGCGTAGAAAACATAAGTAAGATCGGCCGCCGTCCAATGCGGTCCGACAAGGACCCCATGATCGGCAACCAAAGAAAATTCGATAATCCCGTACAAAAAGTGACCAGCAGGCTTTCTGATCCGCTCAAATGAAGAACGGCTTTGCCGAAGGTTGGCGCATAGACGGTAATGGCATAAAAATTTACGGTGGTCATCACCACCAAAAGCATGCCCAGTATGACAATCCGCCAATTGGTCGCCAAATCCCGCAGCACTTCGGCAAGGCCTGGGCGATGCGTGCGTTTCTGGAACTCCCCGGTTTCTTCCAGGGACCGGCGGATATAAAAAAGGAACGGTACCATCAGGCAGCCGAGGGCAAAAGGAATGCGCCAGCCCCAATCGGCGATATCCTCATTGTTCAGCGCCTGGCTGATAACAAACCCTAAAGCCGCGGCCGTCATGATCGCCAACTGTTGGCTGGCCGACTGCCAGGCGACGAAAAAACCCTTATGGCCAGGGCTGGCCATTTCTGACAAATAAACCGAGACACCGCCCAATTCGACCCCAGCCGAGAATCCCTGCAACAAGCGGCCAACCAGCACCAGCAGAGGGGCCAAGGGGCCGATACTGCGATAGCTGGGCATAACCGTAATCAGAAGCGTGCCGACGGCCATGATGCCAAGGGTCACCAGAAGGCCCCGGCGTCTGCCCATTTGGTCAACATAGGCCCCCAGGAAAATGGCCCCGAGCGGGCGCATCAGAAAGCCGGCGCCGAAAGTCATGAAGGTCAGCATCAGCGAGAGAAACTCGCTGCCAGACGGAAAAAAGGCATTGGCAATATGCGGGGCATAAAAACCAAACAAAAAGAAATCGAACATTTCCAGAAAATTACCACTGGTGACGCGCAGGACCGTGGCAAGCGGGGATGAACGCACGTTATTTCTCCAACAGGCTATTGAGCACCAGCATCCATAAGGCGAGCAGTAAAGCACCGCATAATACAAAGCGGCCATTCCATAGACGGGCCACCGTACTGATAGAGACATCTGACATCCTGGCTACGGCCAGAACCGCCGCGCCGACCTGGGTGGTGCAGGCCGACAGCGCCCATCCGCCCATGAAGCCGCTGGCCATCACCAAAGGCTGAATTCCATGGGCGCTCAATCCGGCCAAGGCATGGCCCAAGACGGTTACCGTGACGATCTGCGGCATGCCGAAACGGGCCAGCGCCATCATCGTCCAGACCATCAGCACCATCACCGCGATGGGCGGCAAGGCCAGGCGCAGAAGCAGAGCGGTGACAGTGGCGGGTTCAAGCAGATTGGTGGCAAGGATCCCGCAAAAAATTGCGCCGCCCACCAGCACATATTCGTTGCGATAGCTGGGTAGGCTGGTGCAGACCCGTCCCGCCAGACCGATCAGCGGGCCGCGGTCCTGGACCCACAACCATATCAAAGCCGACAGCGGCACTATGATCATCGAGCCGATCACCGGCCGAACCGCCAGCAGCTGCGAAAGCGTAAGGGCCGCCGTGACGATGGTTCCCACCAGCAGCATCAATCGGCCCGCCGGAGCCCAGGACTGGGGGGGATAGATCCGGTCAGTGCGGTGATAACGGCGGAAAGTAAAATGGTCGACCAACCAGGCCAGGCCCAGCAGCAAAGCGCATAGAAGCATCTGCAAGGGTACCAGCATCGCCCAGGACAATCCGGGTATGGCAACCTGGGTGACGGCAAAAGAGACGGAAAGGGGTGACCAGACCGTCATCAGGGCAAAACCCTGTAAAACCGCCGACATCATCCGTTGCTTGCGGATGCGGATGACATTGGGATCGCCGCCGGCGGCCTCAAGGGTGTTGGCATTGAGGGTCATCGGCCCCAGCAGGGCTAATACGCCAAAATTCAGTACGACCGAAATCAATAGGCTACCAAGGCTCAGCACCAGGAAGCGTCGCCCCGGCGGTTGTTGGATCAGAAGGTCGCCGCAACGCCGCACCAGGGCCGAGCGTTCTGCCGGCTCACGCAACAGACTGACGGCAGCAAACAGACCAATAATGAAGGCGGCATTTTCCAAGGCTTGGGACAGAATGCCGACGGCATCGGGCAGGGCGGTCAGAATGGCCAGGCTGCTGATCAGGCAGACGGCCAGCATGATCCGGGCGCCTTTTAGCAGGGCACCGGATTCCAAAGCGACAAACAGCAGGACCGCCCCAAGCGCCACCTGCTTGCCGACCGCCCAGGAACAGGCTTCGCCCAGGACCGCGCCGCTCATCACCAGCAGCATGGCCAGGATGGCCAACCCATTCTTCAAGGCCAGGGCTCCCAATTACCCGGAAATTACTTTGACTGCCGCTTTATCGGTTTTAAAAACGTGATCGATCAGCCAATTGCGCAAGAACAGCATCAGGTCGGTGGTCAAGCTGGCCCGCTTCGCGATGAAATCTTTCTGGAAGGCGGCAACTTTGCCAACCAGATCGGCATGAATTTGTTTATGACCGCCTAGGCTGGGCAAATGGCCCTTGGTCCAGATCTCTTCTTCCCGGGCAAAGTGATCAACAGTGTATTGCACCAATTTGCCCAGAATATCGGCGGCTATGGCATGGCCGGCCCCCTGCATCATGGCATGGTTCAGTTCGTTGACATATTGCACCAGCATTTTGTGATCGGCATCGATCACCGGGTGACCGGTAATCCAGGCCGGGCCCCATTCCAGGGTGGCGCCCCCGCTTTGCAATTGAACCAGAAAACTGTCGGCAACCGCCCGCATGGATTCTGCCTGACGGCTAAGTTCATTGGCAGAACTCAGGACCTCTTGGGCCGAGCGGCGGCTTTCCTGGGCGCCATCGCTGACGCCGGTCACATTGCGGGCCACTTCCGCCGTGCCGTGATGGGCTTCCTGAATATTCCGCGTGATTTCCTGGGTGGCAGCCCCTTGCTGTTCCACCGCTGCGGCAATGGCGCCAGAGACCTCGTCCATCTGCTGAATGGTGTTGGCGATATTGCTGATGGCGCTGACCGCCTGCAGGGTCTGGTTTTGTACCGATGAGATCTGTCCGGTAATCTCTTCGGTTGCTTTGGCCGTTTGATTGGCCAGATGTTTGACTTCATTGGCGACGACGGCAAAGCCTTTGCCGGCATCGCCGGCCCGCGCTGCCTCGATGGTGGCATTCAAGGCCAGCAAATTGGTCTGGCCGGCAATATCGTTGATCAGATCGAC
>DUZC01000087.1 GCA_013349735.1 Rhodospirillaceae bacterium | reverse complement strand
TGGACGGTTCTATCAACTCAACTTTGGCCCTCTCTTGGACATTTCGGTGGGCGGGCATCGGAATAGCCGGATGATTCCGAGGCGAGATTTTGGCTTCTGCCGATGGGCAGGCTTTGGCCGGCATCCCGAGACCTTAGGCATAGGCGCATCTGTTTAGGAAGATCAGCCTCTTGATGTTGTAGACGAGGTTGACCATGCCTATTTTCGTCTTGGCGCGAGCGATGCCGACGGTGCGGATGAAGAGATCCATCCGATCCTTCTGAGCGGCGAAGACATGCTCGACCCGCGAGCGGACCTCTGATTTCCGGGCGTTGGCGCGGCGGATTTTATCCGGCATGGCGCGTCCAGCAGCCTTTTTCCTGTGGATCTGACTTACTAAGCCATTCTTGGTCAGGAACTCCTCATTGGCCTTGGAGCGATATGCGGTATCGGCCCAGACGGAGCCTGCGGTGTTGGTCTTGTCGAGCAGACCCTTACGGATCTGCGCCCCATCATAGGCGGATGCATCGGTGGCATCCCATCGGCGGATCAATCCGAAGCGGCGATCGATGGAGATGTGATTCTTGTAGCCGAAGGTCGGAATGGCGATGTCGATGTTTGGTGTTCCGTCCTCCTTCGGCTTGGCCTTGCTGAACTTGACCGTCCAACGCGCATCGCGGTCCTTGTGCCGGAGCTTGGCCGGCTTTGCCTTCCACGATGCCGGCACCCGACCTTCCTTGATCGCCTTCTTCTCATCCTCGGTGTTGCGCTGCTTCGGCGCCGCCACCAGGCTGGCATCGACGATTTGGCCGCCCATCGCGATGTAGCCCGCTTCGCGGACCGCTGCGTCGAAGCGCTCGAACATTCCCTTGATCGCTCCGGCCTTCGTCAATTTCTCGCGAAACAGCCAGATCGTCCGGGCATCGGGAACGCGATCCGCCAACCCCAGACCGAGGAAGCGCATGAAGGAAAGTCGGTCATTGATCAGGAATTCCGCCCGCTCGTCCGAGAGATTATTGGCTGCCTGGATTACCAGGATCTTGAACATCATAACTGGATCGAACGGAGGCCGACCGCCTTGCGATCCATCCGAATAACGCAGAACAGCAACCAGCTCCGGGCGAAAAATCTCGAAATCCACCGCCCCAGCGAACCCCAGAAGCTCGTCGCCAAGATCGCTCAACCGCTTCAGGCGTTCGTCGACATCGAAAAATCCAGACTGATGGCCCATGGCACCCTCAAATCAATGTCAACGCATTGATTTATTGAATCATTTCTCTCTTTGCGATGCCAGGGGTTTTTAGAAGCGTCCAGTTGGTTAACGTCCTGTTTGGCGCCTGTGGCCCTGCGTTCCTTTCTATTCATTAAAGAGACAAAGGCTCCTGAGAGTGTTGAGGGTATCTATGGGACGCCTTGCCCCGCCTTCTAAATTAGGGATGGCATGGCAACTTCGCATCGTCAATATTGAAAGAAAAAGTCTTCTCGACTAATCCGTCAGGTTAGGGTCAGGTCCCGCAGGTCGTCGTCCGGCAAGGGGACGACCGCTACCCCCAACACCGGACAACCAGGGTTTCAGTCAATACCGGCGGCTAAGTGCCAGCTCCGGCCGTTCGCCCCTCGTCCGGTCAACACCGGAAGCGACCATAGCCCGTGCGATTACCCGCAGACTTCACCAGTGCATGGATGCACCTCCACAGTGAGGTGGCTCAACTCATGAACTTCCACCAAAAGATCCTTGTAGTAGGCAGGATCACGCGGAGCATGGGTCACGATGGAAACGATGGCTCCCCAATGGCCCGGCCCAACCTGCCACAGATGAAGGTCAGACAGGCGATTGTCCGCATCACTCTCGATGGCGGTGCGGACTTCTTCTCGCAATTCCGGGGCATCGCTATGGTCCAACAGGACGGAACCCGTCTTGCGCATCAGGCTCCAGGACCAGTTGATGATCACGGCAGCACCGACGAAGCCCATCACGGGGTCCATCCACCACCAGCCTAGATACTTGCCCAGCAGCAGGGCGGCAATGGCCAGGACAGAGGTGAATGCGTCGGCCACAACGTGGATGTAGGCAGCCCGAAGGTTATGGTCGTGATGTTCGTGGTCGTGATCGTGGTGGTGACCATGATTGTCGTCGTGTCCGTGCCCCCCGAGGATCATGGCGCTGACGATATTGACGGCCAACCCGACGACGGCAACCCATAGGGCTTCATCAAAGGCAATGGTTTGTGCGGTCGTGAGCCGGTTGGCCGATTCCCACACCATCAGCAGCACCACGATGCAGAGAATGATGGCGCTGGTAAAACCGCCCAGCGCCCCGACCTTGCCGGTGCCGAAGGTGAAGCGCTCATCATTAGCGTGCTTGCGGGCGAACGAATAGGAGAAGGCCGCAATCCCTAGCGCCCCGGCATGTGTAGACATGTGCCAGCCATCGGCCAACAGCGCCATGGACTTGAAGACAGTGCCTGCCGCGATCTCGGCCACCATCATGATGACGGTGAGCGCGACCACGATCTTGGTGCGCCGTTCCGCCGCGTCCTCAATCCCGGTCTGGTAATGATGGACGTGCTGCCACGGGGACAAATTCTCGAAATGCATAGTCGTTCTCCCGATCAATCTCGATTGCTGTCGGTGATCAATGGATGAAGGCAAGGGCACCCGCGAAGGCTCCGTAAAGCCAGCCGACTTGGGAAAGTTTGGCGCAACTGACCTGCCCGCGTCGGAATGCTGTCAGCAGGAAGACAATGGCGATGGCCGTCGCCGTGGCCGCGATAAGCAGCGACGCATCCAGCAGCCAAGGGGTAAAGAACAGGCCGAGTGCTGTCGGCACCGTCGCCTGTATCATCATCGCCCCGCTGATATTGGCCAGCGCCAACCGTTCTTTTCCTTGGCGAACCCAGATGATCGCATTCATGGTCTCCGGAAGTTCCGTCGCAATAGGGCTGAGAAGCAGGGCGGTCAGTTGGGGGCTGATCCCCAACCACGGTCCCACGGCCTCCAACTGGCTGACGAAGACCCGTGACGCGATAAAGATCACCACCATTGCCATGAGCGATTGGCCGACAGCCCACCAAAAACCGGGATCTGCGTTGTTCGGACGTAGCTTCAGCGGTTCAAGCTCGCCTTCCTCCTGCTCATCCTCGCCGCGCAATTCGCTCCAGCAATAGACGGCGTAGGCGGCAAGGAAAACGATGCCCAGCAGCGGCTTGATGGCGAATGCCACCACCCCCAGGCCGATCTTGAAGGCGAAAATGGCGAGAAACCAAGTCTGGTCCCGGCTCAAACGGCGACCATCCACCTCCACCATGGCGGGGCGTGGCCTGTTGAGGCGGCGGGAATAGGCCAGCAACGCCACGGCAACCACAGCATAGGCGATGGTGCTAAGTGCCAGCGGCCCACCAAGGGCCGCGCCGACGCCGATGTCCTTTTGCGCGGTAGTGTTCCCGAAGGCCGTCGCCACCAGCGTCACGACGCTTTCCGGAAGGGCGGTTCCGAACGCGGCCAGGATGGTGCCGGTAGCTGTCTGGCTGATTTTCGTCTTCTTTCCCACCCATTCGATGCCATTCACGAAGGCCTCGCAGGAAAGATAAATCACGACGGCGGAGGCCAGGAGCAGTGCGACGGCCGTGATCATGACGGCCAGGCCAGCAGCGAGCGGAAGGAAGCGAACGAAAGAAACACCATCGGGACTTTCAGGCTGGACGGCAGACAATCAATGACGTCGATATCACCGCCCAGCCAGGAACGGATACCGACGCCAAAAGTCTTGCCAAGCCCTGAAAGGCATGCACGGCCCATGGCCGAAGCCAAGTATGTTGGACCGCACCCTTCTCGAAGAAGGAGGCTACTCCCCAATGGGTGACGCCACCGTAATGCAAGAATGCTCCCGATGCAACAGCCAGCGGGATGAGCATGAATGACGGCTTCGGGTCAGCTGCTGTCTGACGCCGCTACCGGCCTGAAGAGCATCTTTTCCGTATAATTTCCGTACAATTCAAGAAAACCGCCTCTCGGCGGTTGCTAACCCATTGATTTAATTGGCGTCCCCAAGGGGATTCGAACCCCTGTTACCGCCGTGAAAGGGCGGTGTCCTAGGCCTCTAGACGATGGGGACATCGCGGAGGGACGGCCTTGATAGCCTTGGTTCCCGGCAAAATCAATGCCTTTCTCGGCCAAAACTCAGACCGAGGGCGCCCCATCTTCGATAAATAACTGAACGGTGCTATTTCCCTGCCAATTGTCGATGCGCAGCGGCCCTGCCAAATGCATGGGAGTCCCATCCTTCGCCAACAAGGCTCGGCCCAGATCCGTATCTGCGGCACGAAAGGCAATGGCTTTCAAGCGCCCCCCGGAACGGCCAGACAAAATGCAGGACACATGCCCAGCCCCCACCACCCTGGCTGATTTTACCAGAGCGCCGGTTACCGCGAAACGCGGCTCGCCGTTGCCCGAGCCAAAGGGCCCCAGACAGAGCAGGCTTTTAACAAGATCAAGGGAGGCCCCCCCTGGGTCCAAAGCGCCATCAAGCTCAAACACAGGTCTCAGAGGGCCCTGCATTTGCGCCGCCAGGCGCTCGCCTAGAAAGCCCCGGAACCCATCAAGCTGCTCCCTGGTCAAACTAAATCCAGCAGCCATGGCATGCCCCCCCCCCTTCAGGAGCAGCCCAGCCTGACGGGCGGCAATTATCACGGCCCCCAAATCAAAGCCCGAAACGGAACGCCCCGATCCCTTGCCTTCATCGCCTTCAAAAGCGATGACACAGGCGGGCCGGTTGTATCGCTCTTTCAAGCGACCGGCCACGATCCCAATGACACCAGGATGCCAGCCATCTCCGGCCGCCAACACCAAAGGCAAGCGGTCATCACTGAACCTATCAACCTGTTCTATTGCGCTTTGCAGAACCGCCGCCTCGATTTCCTGCCGGGCCCGATTATGACCTTCCAGACAATGCGCCAAAACAGCCGCTTCCTGAGGATCATCGGTCGTTAACAACCGAACCCCCAGATCGGCCTGCCCCACCCTGCCACCGGCATTGACCCGAGGCCCCAAAATATAGCCAAGATGATAGGAATCCGCTGGCTCTTTTAGCCCGGCCAGATCGCACAGCGCGGCAATCCCCGCATTGCGGCGCATGCCCAGCACCTTAAGCCCTTGCGCCACCAACGCGCGATTCGCACCGACCAACGGCACAACATCGCAAACCGTGCCAAGCGCGACGATGTCAAGCCAGCGCAATAAATCCGGTGCCGCATGATCCTTGAACCAACCGCGTTCGCGTAGACGACTTTGCACCGCGACGACCAACAAAAAGGCAACGCCAACCGCCGCCAGATGGCCATGCGCGCTGGTTTCATCCAAACGATTGGGATTGACCACAGCAAGGGCCACAGGCAAAGCCTCTTCGGCTTCGTGATGGTCGACGACGATGACATCTAATCCGGCGGCCGCGGCCGCGGCCAGAGGCGCAAAGGCGGCAATACCACAATCGACCGTCACCGCCACAGCAACCCCGGCCTGCCTCATACGCAGCAAGGCCGGCGTGTTAGGACCATAGCCCTCGGTCATACGATCCGGAATATGAAAGGCCGTAGCCGCTCCAAGCGCCGCAAAGAAACGCAGCAAAAGGGCGGCGGAGGTAGCCCCGTCCACGTCATAATCCCCAAAAACGCCAATGATCTGCCCATTCATAACGGCAACGGCCAGCCGGTCGGCCGCTTTATCCATGTCTTTCAAGTGAAAGGGATCAGGCAGCAGGTCCCGCAATGTCGGCTTAAGAAAATGGGCCGCCTCGTCCAAGGATATCTCCCGCGAGGCCAGGACCTGACCGACAATATCGGGAAGCTCATGGCGCTGACAGATCGTCAAAGCCAAACGCAGATCCGCCGGACGCTCCTGCCAGCGACGGCCACCCAGCGAATGCTCAACCCCAAGAAATGCGCCACTCACTGACGATAGCCCATGGTCTGATGGCTCAAGCAAAACCCGTCTTGCGTCGCCAGTTATGCCGCGTCTCAATAAAACGGAGCGTCCCCGACCGCGCCCGAATGACCATGGAATGGGTCATCGCTCCCCCAGGGTACCGTCGGACGCCACGCAGAATAGCCCCATCGGTAACACCGGTTGCAGCGAACATCACATCGCCCCGAGCCAGTTCATTTAAACTGTATATGTGCGAAAAATCCTTAATCCCCCGCTGAGCCGCCATAGCCCGCTCGTCGTCGCTGCGCAGGACCAGTCTGGCCTGCATCTGCCCCCCAACCGCGCCAAGCGCCGCAGCCGCCAGAACACCCTCGGGCGCACCACCAACGCCGATATGCATGTCGACCCCGGTGTGCGGCAAACCAGCGGCGATGACCCCCGAGACATCACCATCGGCAATTAACATCACCCGAGCCCCCGCTTCACGTACCTTTTCAATCAAAGCCTCATGACGCGGCCGATCCAAAATACAAATAAGCAGGTCTGAGACATCGACGGACTTGGCCTTGGCCAATTCCCGCAAATTCCGCTCTACCGGCGCATCAAGATTGACCACCCCTTCGGGCAGATCAGGGCCGACCGCAATCTTATCCATATAGACCGAAGGAACCCGCAAAAATCCCCCTTGCACGGCCAGAGCCATCACGGCAAGGGCATTATATCCACCCTTCGCACAAATGGTCGCACCTTCCAGTGGGTTAAGGGCAATATCCACGGACGCATGCCCCTTGCCTTGCCCGACTTTTTCTCCAGCACATAAAACGGCCGCCTCGCCAGGATCCCCCTCGCCGATCACCACCGTTCCATCGATCAGCAGACTATCCAACGCTGTCCGCATGGCTTCCATGGCCGCCAGATCTGCGGCCCGCTCGTCACCACGCCCCATGAACCGCGAAGCCGCCAGAGCGGCCGCCTCGGTAACGCGCACCGACTCAAGGGCCAGATTGCGACCAATCACCGCGACATCATCTGCTTTTACGTTTTTCTGGCTCACCTGACCCGCTCCTTTCAAAAGGCCTCAATACGGATCAAGCGGGGCGGTTCAACGACGGCCGCAATCGCCTTGATGCGATCAATAGCTCGGCTCATCGCTGCCTCAAGTGTATCGTGCACCGTCAGGACCACGGGCACGGTCTCACCGGGAGCGCGCCCACGCTGCAAGACCGCCTCCATGGACACTTCCTCGTCCCGCAAGGCCGCGGCAATATCGGCGAAAACCCCCGGAACATCCAAAACCATCAGGCGAATGTAATAAGCCCCGCGATGTCCATCCATTGGCGCAGACTCGAGCGCCTTCAAACGACGGCAGGGCACCCCGAATGCCGACGACCGGCGCCCGGCAGCAATATCGACAAGATCGGAAACCACGGCCGAAGCCGTAGGATTGGCCCCGGCACCGCGCCCTTCAAAAACCGTTCGTCCGACATAATCGCCTTCGACAACCACGGCATTGAAGACACCGTCAACCCGGCCAATCGAAGACTTTATCGGGACCATGCAGGGATGCACGCGCTGTTCAATCCCGGCACCGGTTTGCCGCGCCACACCAAGTAATTTGATCCGATAGCCGAGTTCCTCGGCATATTGGATATCCAGCGCTGAAACATGCCGAATTCCCTCGACATGAACCTTATCCAAGGCCACCACCGTGCCAAAAGACAGGCTGGCCAGAATCGCCAGCTTGTGGGCCGTATCCACCCCATCAACATCAAATGAAGGATCCGCTTCGGCATAACCAAGACGCTGCGCTTCGGCAAGAACTTCGCCGAAATCCCGCCCGGTCTCGCGCATGGTGGTAAGGATATAATTACAGGTGCCGTTGAGAATGCCATAAACCTGGCTCACCTGGTTCGCGGCCAGACCCTCGCGCAAGGCTTTGATCACCGGTATACCGCCGGCGACCGCGGCCTCGAAAGCGATGGTGGCGCCAGTTGATTCGGCCAGTTCTGCCAAGCTGCGCCCATGATGCGCAATCATAGCCTTGTTGGCGGTAACGACATGACGCCCCTTACGCAAGGCCGCCGTCACAACATCCGGCGCAACCCCTGTCGAGCCCCCGATCAACTCAACCAAAACATCGAAATCCGCGGTCTCGATCATTTGTCGGGCATCGGTAAAATAGGCGACGCCGTCCAATGGCAATTCTGGCGGTTTCTCTAAAGCGGCCGCGCTGACCAGTCGCAAAGGCCGTCCGGCCCGCAAAGCCAG
>DUZC01000086.1 GCA_013349735.1 Rhodospirillaceae bacterium | reverse complement strand
CCGGACCGCACTTCCAGCACCAGCTCATAGCCGCCGCCACAGGAAAAGGCCGCCGGGAAGGCGCAGCGAAAATGGTTGCGTCCGCTGACGACTGGCTGGGTTGACCAGCGCTGCAGTCCGACGGCGTCCAGTCCGGTGGCGACCGGGCGAAGGTTGGCGTCGCGGACAGAAAGCGCCAAATCGATTTCGCCGGTCCGGTCGACCTCCAGCTCCAGCCGGCAGTCAAGAAAATCGCCGGGCCGCACCTCGTTGGCCGTCAGATGGGCATCAATGACCGCGAGGCGCAGGGCCTGACCGCTTGTCCCCTCCAGATCCTGACGGGCCCTTTGGCGGATTTCTTCGCGATAGCGGGCGATTACCGCGGTTGGCGTCCCATCCATGGTCAAGCGGCCGTGATCGATCAAAAGGCAACGGTTGCATAAACGTTCGATGGTTTCCAGATTGTGGGCGACGATGACAAAAGTGCGGCCACTGCCGATCAGTTCTTCAATACGGCGCCAGGTCTTGGTCTGGAAAGACTGGTCCCCCACCGCCCAGATCTCGTCGAGGAAAATCACCTCGGCATCGAGATGAACCGCCACGGACAAGGCCAGACGCAGGCACATTCCCGAAGAATAATGGCGGACCGGCAGATCCATAAAATCGGCGATTTCGGCGAAGGCGACGATATCGTCATATTTGCGGCGAATTTCCTTACGGGTCATGCCAAGTATGGCGCCGTTTAGAAAAACATTTTCCCGGCCGGTCAGGTCGCCGTGAAAGCCGGTCCCGACCTCAAGCAACATGCCAACCCGACCGGTAACCCGTGCGCTGCCGCGGGTCGGATTGGTGATCCGGGTCAGAATTTTCAGCAAGGTGCTTTTCCCGGCGCCATTATGGCCGATGATGCCAACGACCTCGCCCTTATGGATGTCAAAACTGACATCGTCCAGGGCCCAGAAATGCGATTGGGGGGCCGCCGGCTGGTCCCCGCCGCGCTGGCGCAAGCGGCGATTCAAATTGCCGACCAGTCCCGTAACGCCACCGCCTTCGCGCAGCCGGTAGCGCTTGCTGAGATGTTCGGCCCGGATGGCGATGCCTTGGGTCACAATGTATCCACCAAGGTGCCTTGCACCTTTTGAAAGACGACAACACCGACGACGAAGATAAAAAGTGAAGACATTACGGCGATAAGGGTGATGTCCCAGGCTGGCGGACTGCCAACCTGAAAGAGCAACCAGCGGAACCATTCCATCAACCCGACCAGTGGGTTTAAAGCGTAAAGCAGGCGCCATTTTTCGCCGACATAACTGGTGGGATACATGATGGGCGAACAGAACATCCAAATTTGCATGAGCAGAGGGATGGCGTGGCGGACATCACGATAGCGGGCGTCAATGGCGGCCAGCAGGCAGCCCCAGCCCATGGAACTAAGCGTGCTCAGCAGCAAAACCCCGAACACGCCGACGACCCATGGTCCCACCGCCATATGATACCAGGCCATCAGCCCGGCCAGCAAAAGGGTGGTCACAAAAAAGTCGAACAGCGCGCCGATGACGAAAGAGGCCGGGGCGATGATGCGGGGAAAATAGATTTTGCTGAGCATCGGCCCGTATTGGATCAGGCTTTGCGCCGACAGGGACAAGGAGCGGCTGAAAAGTTGCCAGAGCATCAGACCGCTATAGGCGAACAGCGGATAAGGCATATCGCCAATTTCGCGGGCGAAAACAGAACCGAAAAACAGGGTGAAAACCACCATCATCGCCAGAGGCTGGACGATATACCAGGCGGCTCCGATGAGAGTGTTCTTGTAGCGCACAACGATGTCGCGCCAGATGAATAGCCAGATCAGGCGGCGGAAAAACCAGATTTCCCTCAGGAACTCGCGGGAAAGTCCTGAATAGGGTCCGACTTCATATTCCATTTGCGCAGGAAACCTTGGGTTACAGCGGCCGGAGCTATAGCACAGCTCCGTCTGCCGCGCCAAGCCCGCCGGGGTTCTCTGCCGGGCAACCTGTTATGGCAATTTGTTGATTAACCACGAAGTCACGAAGGGAACAGAAGGTAAGGGGAAGCAAAAATTCTTCTCTATCTATGAACCGAATCGCTGCCAAGATTTAGAATTCGGTACTCCGCAAGCGGAGGGCTTACCTGGCGGCGGCGGTGTTCAGCAATTGGCTGAGCAGTTCCAGCGACGGGCTTTGCGGTTTGCCGACCGATAGTCGGCGGATACTGTCGCTGGGCAAGGGGCGTGCCGGCCCGCCAGAAGCGGGGGGATGGCCGGGGCCGTTATGGGCGGCAGCAAAGGCCGCGGCTGCTTTGGGAAATTGCTGAGGGTCAGCGAGCCGCTTCAAATCCACCACACCGGTCAGCGTGAGGCCATTGCCCACGGCGATCCGCGACGTAATGCCGACCACATGCGGGCCATCGCTGCGAAAGGCCAGCACCGGCCCGCCGGATTCACCTTTGGCCCCGGCGCAGTCATGCCAAAAGAGCGCATTGCCGTCGCTATGCGCGACGATTCGGCAGCCGAACTCTAACGTCATGGCATGCGGACTTTCGGCGCGATAGCCAAGTTCGCCCACCCAAACCGTCTTTTCGGCGCCATCGCTATCGACTTGCAGCCAGCCGGCCTGGCGGCCAAGCGGATCGGCCAATTCCACCACAGCCCAATCCCGGCTGGCATCGGACTTGCTCTCCGTCATGACCGCGCCGTCGGCCAGGACATAGCTTTTGACCAGACTATGCAGCGGTGCTTCGCCGCCCTGATAGCCGGCCACAAAATGCAGCGAGGTTGCCGGCCACCAACTGTCCTGGATGCGGTTCCACAGGCAATGCGCAGCGGTCAGCAGATGCCGCTCGGAAATCAGCACGGCCGAACAATAGCCCCGACCACCGGCATTCAGCCTGCCCACCGCGCTCCAGGGATATTCCAGGGCATCCACTTTCATGCGATCCGACTTGGCCCAAGCCCCATCAGGGCAGCAGATCAAAAGGGCCAAGAGCAAAAGGGTAAACCGCATTTTTAAACCTCTCGCAAAGCTTGCCTCAGGCCACTGTTTCGGTCCAGGGCCAAGATGCTGCATTCCCGGCCTTGACCGCAGGGCTGCCGGCCCTTTAAGTTGCGGGGCCTTTTCCAGAGATGAGCGTTCCAATGGTCCGCCGGCCCAGCTTCCAGTCATTGATTCTCAATCTGCAGGCTTTTTGGGCCGAGCAGGGCTGCGTCATATTGCAGCCTTATGACATGGAGGTCGGCGCCGGCACTTTCCATCCGGCGACGACCTTGCGGGCTTTGGGTCCGGATCCTTGGAAAACCGCCTATGTCCAGCCGTCACGCCGTCCCAAGGACGGCCGTTATGGCGAAAACCCCAATCGTCTGCAGCATTATTATCAATTCCAGGTGATCCTGAAGCCTTCGCCGGAAAACAGCCAGGAGCTGTATCTGGAAAGCTTGCGCCGACTGGGCATTGATCCGCTGGCCCATGATATCCGCTTCGTCGAGGATGACTGGGAAAGCCCGACGCTGGGGGCCTGGGGTTTGGGCTGGGAGGTTTGGTGTGATGGCATGGAGGTCACGCAATTCACTTATTTCCAGCAAGTCGGTGGCATTGAATGTGATCCGGTGGCGGTCGAGCTGACCTATGGCCTGGAACGGCTGGCCATGTATATCCAAGGCGTCGAAAACGTCTATGACCTCGACTTCAATGGGGCCGGCGTCAGTTATGGCGACGTTTTTCTAGCGGCCGAGCAACAATATTCCGCTCATAATTTTGAGATTGCCGATACCGAAATGCTGCTGCGCCATTTCCTTGACGCCGAGACCGAGTGCCAGGCGCTGCTGGCAGCGAATTTACCCTTGCCGGCCTATGACCAATGTATCAAGGCCAGTCATCGCTTCAACCTGCTGGATGCCCGTGGCGCCATTTCGGTGACCGAGCGCCAGTCCTATATCGGTCGCGTGCGGGTCCTGGCCAAAGCCTGCTGCGAAGGTTGGCTGGCGTCGCGGCAAGCCCCGGCGGGAGCGTGACCAAGATGGCCGAATTGCTGCTGGAACTGTTCTCGGAAGAAATCCCCGCCCGTATGCAGGCCAAAGCGGCCGCCGATCTAAAACAGATGGTCGTCGATGGGTTGGCTGCCCAGGGACTGACGGGTCGTTCCGCCCAGGTTATGGTTACACCCAGGCGCCTTACCCTGATTCTGACGGATTTGCCTCTGGCGACACCGGATATTGATGAAGAACGGCGCGGTCCCCGGCAGGGCGCGCCCGAGGCGGCGCTGGACGGCTTTCTTAAAAGTTCCGGGGTCAGCTTGGCCGAATGCCAGCAACGCGATACCGGCAAAGGCATTTTTTATTTTGCGATCATTAAACGGCCTGGCCGTCCCGCCGCCCAGGTGGTTCAGGATGTGGTGGAACAGACGCTGGCCGCCTTTCCCTGGCCAAAATCCATGCGCTGGGGGGCACACAGCCAGCGTTGGGTGCGTCCGCTTCAGCATATCGTCTGCCTCCTGGATGGGGTGGTGGTGCCGGTGGCCTTCGGGCCAGTGACGGCCGGCAATCTTACCCAGGGACACCGCTTTTTGGCGCCGGCTGCCCTGACCGTGAAAGACGCGGCCGACTATCAGCGTCAATTGCGTCAGGCCCATGTCCTGCTTGACCCCGAAGAGCGGCGCCAGGGAATTCTGGACCAGGCCGAGGCGGCGGCCCGCCAGGAAGGGTTGCGGCTGCGCAAAGATGATGGCTTGCTGGCCGAAGTGACCGGGTTGGTGGAATGGCCGGTGGTGCTGGTGGGCAGTATCGATCCGGCCTTTATGGGGGTGCCGGACGAAGTCTTGATCACCTCAATGCGGTCGCATCAGAAATATTTCTCTTTGCTGGGTGAGGATGGGCGGCTGGCTAACCGCTTTTTAGTGGTGTCCAATATGGTCACCAATGACCAGGGACGGGCCATTGTTGCCGGCAATGAGCGGGTGTTGCGGGCGCGCCTGTCGGACGCCAAATTCTTTTGGGATACGGACCGCAAGCAGCGCCTTGAGGCGCGGCTGCCCAAACTGGCCGAGCGTTTGTATTATGCCCGGTTGGGCAGTATGGGCGACAAAACGCAACGACTGGTTAAAATCGCCGGTCATTTGGCCCATCTTCTGGGGGTTTCCCCGGTCCTCGCCCAGAGAGCGGCGCTCCTGGCCAAAGCCGACCTGTCGTCGGAAATGGTCGGCGAATTCCCGGAATTGCAAGGGATCATGGGCCGCTATTACGCCCTTGCCGATGGCGAGGATCCGGCCGTCGGCGAGGCTATCGCCCAGCATTATGCGCCGCAGGGACCGGCTGATGGCTGTCCAACCGCTCCGGTTTCGGTGACGGTGGCGCTGGCGGATAAACTGGATGCTCTGGTCGGGTTCTTTTCCATCGATGAAAAGCCGACCGGTTCGAAGGATCCTTTCGCCCTGCGCCGCGCCGCGTTGGGGGTGATCCGCCTGATTCTGGAAAATGGGCTGCGTCTACCGCTTAAGCCCTTGTTCCAGGCGGTGCATGCGGCCTTTGCGGCCGCGCTTAGCCGCGATGCGGCGGTGACCTCGGCCGATCTGCTGGAGTTTTTTGCTGACCGCCTCAAGGTGCATCTCCGCGAACAGGGTGTGCGCCATGATCTGGTATCCGCGGTGTTCGCTTTGGATGGTGAAGACGATTTGGTGCGGCTACTGGCGCGGGTGGCGGCTCTGAAGGATTTCCTTGGCACCGATGACGGGGCCAATCTGCTGACGGCCTATCGGCGGGCCGCCAATATCGTCCGCATCGAGGAAAAAAAGGACGGCCGTTCCTATGCCGCCCTGGTGGATGCAGGGCTTTTGACCGCTCCGGCCGAGAGCGCGCTGGCGAACGCCCTGCGTGAAATTCGTGGGGTTATGGAGCCGGCTCTGGCCGGCGAACGCTTTGTCGAGGCCTTGGCGGCTTTGTCGCGGCTGCGACGGCCGGTGGATGAATTTTTTGAGGATGTCACGGTGAATTGTGATAACCCGCCCTTGCGGGTTAATCGCCTGGGATTGCTGTCGGCTATCGTTGCCGCCATGGGGCTGGTCGCTGATTTCGCAAAAATTGAAGGTTAAGACGCTTACGGGGAGGCAGGAATGACCAAATGGGTGTACGCGTTCGGCGGTGGCAGTTCGGAAGGTCGCTCGGAGATGAAAAATCTCCTGGGTGGCAAAGGCGCCAATCTGGCCGAAATGGCCAATCTGGGTCTGCCGGTTCCTCCGGGCTTTACGATCACCACCGAGGTTTGCACCTATTATTACGACCATGCCCAAACCTATCCGCAAGAATTGAAGGCTCAGGTCGAGACCGCCCTGACGCAGGTGGAAAAAGTCATGGGCTGTCGCTTTGGCGATGTAAATGACCCTTTGCTGGTTTCGGTGCGCTCCGGTGCGCGGGCCTCGATGCCGGGGATGATGGACACCGTCCTCAATCTTGGTCTCAATGACCAGACCGTTGAGGGGCTGGCCAAACGCAGCAACGATCCGCGTTTCGCCTATGACAGTTATCGGCGCTTCATCCAGATGTATTCCGACGTGGTGCTCGGGGTCGATCACCAACATTTCGAAGAGATTCTGGAAGGTCATAAGGATGAGTGCGGCTATCATCTGGATACAGACCTGACGGCCGAGGATTGGAAAAAGGTTGTCGCCGGCTTTAAAGCCAAAGTGGCCGAAGCCTTGGGTCGCCCCTTTCCTCAGAATGTCGCCGATCAGCTTTGGGGTGCGGTGGGTGCTGTCTTTGGCTCCTGGATGAACCAGCGGGCTATCACCTATCGGCGTCTGCATGACATTCCTGCCGCCTGGGGCACAGCCGTCAATGTTCAGGCCATGGTTTTCGGCAATATGGGCAATGATTGTGCGACCGGTGTCGCTTTCACCCGTAATCCTTCAACCGGGGACAACGAGTTTTATGGCGAATATCTTGTCAATGCGCAGGGCGAAGATGTGGTGGCGGGCATTCGGACGCCGCAATATCTGACCAAGAGCGCCCGCGAGGCCGCCGCCGCCAGCCTGCCTTCGATGGAAGAGGTCATGCCGGTGGTCTTTAAGCAATTGGACGATGTTCGTCATAAGCTTGAAAAGCATTTCACCGATATGCAGGATCTGGAATTCACGGTCCAGAAAGACAAACTGTGGATGCTGCAGACCCGGACCGGTAAGCGTACCGCGGTTGCCGCCCTGAAGATTGCTGTCGATATGGCCCGGGAAGGTTTGGTCAGCAAGGAAAAGGCGGTTGAACGCATTGATCCCTCGGGTCTTGACCAGCTTTTGCACCCGACTCTCGATCCTAAGGCACCCCGGCAGGTATTGGGGCGCGGATTGCCGGCATCCCCTGGTGCGGCGGCCGGGCGGGTGGTGTTCTCGGCCGAGGACGCGGAAGCCTGGGCTGGCAAAGGCGAAAAGATTATCCTGGTGCGCATCGAAACCAGTCCGGAAGACATCGGTGGCATGCATGTCGCACAGGGCATTCTGACCTCGCGCGGTGGCATGACCAGCCATGCGGCGGTGGTTGCCCGGGGCATGGGGCGGCCTTGTGTTGCCGGGGCCGGCGAAGTCCGGATTGACTATCGTGCCAAGACCTTCACTGCCCACGGCCAAGTGGTCAAGGAAGGCGACGTCATCACGCTCGATGGATCCACCGGCGAAATCATGAAAGGTGAAGTTCCGACCGTGCAACCGGAACTGACCGGTGATTTCGGGACCCTGATGGGATGGGTTGACGAAATTCGGACCATGAAAGTCCGCGCTAATGCCGAAACGCCTCTGGATGCCCGGACCGCCCGCAAATTTGGGGCTGAAGGCATTGGACTCTGCCGTACCGAACATATGTTTTTTGATCCCAAGCGGATCATTGCGGTGCGTGAAATGATTCTGGCCTCGGACGAAGCGGGGCGCCGTCAAGCCTTGGCCAAGATTCAGCCCTATCAGAAGGATGATTTCGTCGAATTATTCGAAATCATGCAGGGTTTGCCCGTGACCATTCGCCTGCTCGACCCGCCCTTGCATGAATTCCTGCCCAACAGCGAAGCGGAAATGGCCGATGTGGCCAAGGCGGCCGGGACGGATGTTTCGCTGCTTAAGGCGAGAAATGCCCAATTGCACGAATCCAACCCGATGCTTGGCCATCGGGGCTGTCGCCTTGGCATAACTTATCCGGAAATTTACGAAATGCAGGC
>DUZC01000085.1 GCA_013349735.1 Rhodospirillaceae bacterium | reverse complement strand
CCACAACCAGGATTGGCCGGTTTGTATCACCGTCGGCAGTCAGGCCGCCCATGCCGCCGGGGTTGCCCTGGCCATCCGCCTTAAAGGCGAAAAGCGGGCGGTGGTCTGTACCATGGGCGATGGCGCCACCTCGAAGGGGGATGTCTATGAGGCCATGAATATGGCCGGCTTGTGGCAGCTTCCGTTGGTCTTCGTGGTGGTTAACAATCAATGGGCGATTTCCATGCCACGCCAGCAACAGACCGCCTGCGCCAGTTTGGCGCAGAAGGCTTTTGCCGCTGGCTTTGGCGGAGAACAGGTTGATGGCAATGACGTCATCGCCGTCAGTCACGCCGTCAGTATGGCGGTGGCCGGCGCCCGATCCGGGCACGGGCCGCGGCTGATCGAGGCCTTGACCTATCGCCTGGCGGACCACACCACCTCGGATGATGCCAGCCGCTATCGCGATGACGAAGCCGTCAGCCAGCACTGGCAGGAGGAGCCGTTGCTGCGCTTAAGGCTTTATTTGACGGCCGCCAATCAATGGACCAAGGACGACGAGGAAGCGAGCCAGATCGAATTGGGCGGTCTGGTTGAACGCGCCGCCGAGACCTATCTGGCCCGTGCACCGGACATCCCCGAGGCCATGTTCGATCACCTTTATAGCCGGCTTCCGGTTGATCTGGCAGCACAGCGGGCCGCGCTCTCGAACGGGGGTGCCCGTGACTGAAACCACCATGATCGGCGCAATAAATCTGGCCCTGGCCCGGGCGATGACCGAGGATCCATCGGTCTTGGTGCTGGGTCAGGATGTCGGCCGCGATGGCGGCGTCTTCCGGGCGACCGATGGGCTGCTGGCACAGTTCGGCGATCAGCGGGTCCTGGACATGCCGCTGGCCGAAGCCGGCATCGCCGGTCTGGCGATCGGTTTGGCCGCACAGGGCTTCCGCCCGGTGGTTGAAATCCAGTTTTCCGGGTTCATTTATGCCACCATCGACCAGATGGTCAATCACGCCGCGCGCCAGCGCAACCGCACCCGGGGGCGCCTGACCTGTCCGATGGTGCTCCGCGCGCCCAATGGCGGTGGCATCCGCGCCGCCGAGCATCATTCGGAAAGCGTCGAAGCCTTTTTCGTCAACATCCCCGGCCTCCGCCTGCTGGTGCCCTCATCACCGGCCAAGGCCTATGGCCTGCTGCTGGCGGCGATCCGCGATGACGATCCGGTGGTTATGCTGGAGCCAACCCGGCTTTATCGGGCGATCCGCGAGCCGGTAATCGATGATGGCGTGGCCTTGCCCCTGGATCAAAGCTTTGTGATCCGCCAAGGCAACGACGTCACATTGGTCAGTTGGGGTGGCGCCCTGATGGAAACCCTGGCCGCTTCCGACCGACTGGCCGAGGATGGCATCAGCGCCGCCGTCATCGATGTCTGCAGCCTGAAGCCTTTAGATATGGCGCCGATCCTTGCGTCCTTGGAGACCACCGGCCGGTGCGTCATCGTCCATGAGGCGGCCCTGACCGGTGCGCCGGGCGCAGAAATCGCCGCGCGCATTGCCGAACAAGGCTTGATGTCGTTAGTGGCGCCGATCCAGCGGGTCGCCGGTTTTGACACGGTAATGCCGCTGCCTCGCTTGGAGTCCGCTTATTTGCCCAGCGCCGATCGGATCATTGCGGCGGTCCTTACCTGTCTGGAGTATCAATGAGCCTGTTTTATTTGCCTGATCTTGGCGAGGGTCTGCAGGAAGCAGAAATCATCGCCTGGCATGTCGGAGAGGGGGATCGCGTCGTCACCGACCAGCCCTTGGTCGCGGTGGAAACCGACAAGGCCGTGGTGGATATCCCGGCCCCTTACGCGGGACGGATCGCCCGCCTGCTGGCTAAACCGGGCGAGCATGTGGCGGTGGGGGCGGCCTTGGTGGCTTTTTCCGACCAAAACGCCCCCGATGCCGGGGCCGTCGTCGGCACCTTGGCCGAAGCGCCGCCGCTGGCCCCTGCCCTGCCTGCTGACCCCCCCCCCAGGACCTCGCATCCGGTTCGCGCCGCCCCGGCGGCACGGGCGCTGGCCCAGCGGCTTGGCATCGAACTTTCCGGCCTCTTGGGCAGCGGGCCCCAAGGGCTGATTACCACCCGCGATGTTGAAATGGCTCAGACCGCGCCGTCCGCCGACGCCGAGCAGGTCTTGTCCGGTGTCAGGCGGGCCATGGCCCAACGCATGGTCGAAGCCCATAGGCAGGTGGTGCCCGCCACCATCACCGATCTTGCCGATATCGAAGCTTGGGCCGAGCCGGCGGCCCATCAGGTGACCCTTCGCCTGGTTCAAGCCATCGCCGCGGCCTGCCAGGCCGAACCGGCGCTGAATGCTAGCTTCGATGGAGAAAAGCTGACCCGCCGCCTAAACCGGACGGTCGACCTTGGCATCGCCACCGACACCCCGGACGGCCTCTTTGTTCCGGTCCTGAATGACGTGGCCGGGCGTTCGGCAAGCGACTTGCAGCAGGACCTTGACCGGTTGAAGGCTGATGTCCTGGCGCGACGCATCCCACCCCGACAATTGCGTGGCCAAACCATTACCTTATCCAATTTCGGTATGATCGGGGGGCGTTTTGCTCAGATGGTGGTCGTGCCACCGCAGGTCGCCATCGTCGGCGCTGGCGCCATTCGCGCCGAACCAGTCGCGGTCGGCGGACAAATGGCCCTCCATCGCCGCTTACCGATTTCCCTCAGTTTCGACCACCGGGCTGTCGCCGGCGGCGAAGCGGCGCGGTTTCTAGCCCGGTTGATCGCCCATCTCGAAGCTTAATTATTACTCTGCAGACCCTTCATCAGGGTCACCGGCATTGGCCAAGGCCTTGGCCAGCTCGAACACTCTCTTGCGAACCTGGGGATCGGTAATGCGGTAATAAGCGCGCACGAGTTCCAGAGTCTCGCGCTTGGTCAGCGGATCGCCGTCCAGCATGGGCAGCGGTTCTTCGGCAAAACCGGCGACCATCATACGGGGACTTTGTTTCGAGGTGCCTTCTGAGATGTCGTCAAAGAAAAAAGAAACCGGGACATCCAAAACCAAGGATAAATCAAATAGCCGCGACGCGCCGATACGATTGGCGCCACGCTCATATTTTTGTACCTGCTGAAATGTCAGCCCAATGGCTTCCCCAAGCTTTTCCTGGCTCATGCCAAGCAAAGTCCGACGCAGCCGAACCCGCCCCCCCACATGAACATCAACCGGATTTGGTTTGCCTGACGGCGTGCGCCCGCGACCGGAACGCCTGACAGGTCCGTCGGATTTGGAACGAGGTTGATTGCTTGCAGCTCGGGCCATGGATGCTCCACCTGGATTGACGTTATCAGAACTTAATTGAGGGCGAGGCTATAGTTACAACGATGAGTTGCTGGTTGAAGACCAGATTAGACATACATCAGTGGTAAATCAATATGCCTATTCTTACCAAGGAGAGAACATCGCGAGAAATTACCGACGATTGCTCAGCTTCCCCCAACAAACGGCACTTATCGCCAATAAACTCGCCAGTATCAAAGCGACCGAATCACCAAATCTGGCATAGGGCGTAAGTGTTGCCGTCGGTATTGGCAAGCCGCTATCCACGACCCCGCTTTCTCCGAGCCCCAACCCTTTTACCACGCGGCCGAACGGATCAATGACCGCGGAAATACCTGAATTTGCTGCGCGCACCACCGGCAACCCCTGTTCAATCGCCCGCAAACGGGCTGCCGCAAAATGTTGATAGGGTCCGGCACTTAAGCCAAACCATCCGTCATTGGTAACATTCAGCAACCAGTTTGGGCGGTTTTTGGGGTCCACCACCTCGCCGGGAAAGATAATTTCATAACAAATCAAAGGCCCAAAGGGCGGCAGTCCCGGCAGGGTAAGACTGACCGGGCCGGGACCGGCACTGAAATCAGTGCTGCCGGCGGTCAATTTAGCCAAAGGCAGCAGGCCGCGCAGCGGCACATATTCGCCAAAGGGAACCAGATGGGCTTTGTCATAGCTGGCAAGGATAGCCCCCTCGGCATTGATCGCCAGCAAACTGTTCCAGAGGCGAAAAGGAAGATGATCGGGGTCGGTGCCCCGTGCACTGCCTGTCAGCAGGAGGCCCTGGGCCGGCACGGCCTCAGCGATCCGCTGCAGAAGGACAGGGTCCTGATCAAGAAAGGACGGAGCCGCTGTTTCCGACCAGATAACATGGGTTATGGTTTCAAGCCCTTCGCTGGCGGTTAACGCCAGATGGCGGCGCAGATGCGCCAGCCGCATTTCCGGCTGCCATTTCAAGGTCTGTTCAATATTGGGCTGGACCAATCGAAGGCGAATGCCCGGTACCAAGGGCTGGGGATCTGCCGGCAAGCGCGTCTGCCCCCAAACGGCACCAGCCAGAAGAGCCAAGCAGCCAACAAGGAAAAAGCCCCGGGAAAGCCTTGTCCTTTCAAGAAGAATTGCCGGCAGACCGGCCAGCAAAACCGTTCCCAACCCTAAACCATAGGGCCCGACCAAAGCCGCCAATTGGGCAACCGGTAACAGCGCCAGCCAGACCGTAGCCATAAGATTCCAGGGAAAGCCGGTCAATATCCAGCTGCGCAGCCATTCCATGGCGGCCCAGCTGACCGCCAACAGAAGAATCCGCGGCAGTCCAGCCGGAGCTGACCGCCAGGTCACCATCACCGCCAGGCCGGTGAAGATGCCAAGCAAGCCGGCCAGACCGAAGATCGCAAAGGGGATCATCCAGCCGAACCGCAGCGGGTCCACCAGCAACGCATGGGCAATCCAATAAAGCCCCAGCGAAAAATGGCCAAAACCAAACCACCAGCCCAGCAGAAGGGCCCTTCGCTTATCCTGGACACCCCCCAACAGCCATAACAGCAGAGGAAAGGCCAGCCAGAGCAGAGGCACCGCCTGCCAGGGCGGCAAGGCCAGCGCCGCCATCACCCCGGCCAGCCAGGACAGTCCCCATCGGCGCCAGCCGGTCAGCCCTTCCAGAGCCTGAACGACGCGGTCAAGGGTCAAGCGACGTTTTCCTGTGCTTTAGGCAGGTTTCTCAGGCGTAAGCGCTTTATGCGCCGAGGGTCGGCATCCACCACTTCGAATTCCAGCCCGCAGGGATGGCTGATCAATTCACCACGGCTGGGCACCCGACCGGCCAGAAAAAAGACCAGCCCACCCAAGGTGTCGATATCGCCACGATCCTCTTCTTCCAGTAAAGGGCCAACCCGGGCCTCGAACTCTTCGAGCGGCATGCGGGCATCCGCTTCGGCAACGCCGTCTGGCCGTTCGACATAATCGGGTTCAACGTCCTGGTCATGTTCATCTTCGATTTCACCGACGATCTGCTCGACCAGATCCTCGATGGTCACCAAACCGTCGATGCCCCCATATTCATCCACCACCAGCGCCATATGGGTGCGCTTCAACCGCATCTCCAGCAACAGATCCAGGATCCGGACCGAGGGCGAGATGAACAGCACTTTGCGGATGATCCGCTGCAATCCAAAGGGCTTGCCACTGGCCACCAGCATCAGCACATCCTTGATATGGACCAGCCCCATGGCGTCATCCAGGGTGCCGCGATACACGGGATAGCGGGAATGTCCGGTACTGCTGATCAAATCGCTCAAGCCATCGAGACTGATTTCGGCATCGACGCCGGTAATATTGGCTCGGGGCACCATCACGTCATAGGCGGTAACATCGCGCAAATGCAACACATTGCTGAGCAAGCGTCGCTCATGTTCGTCGATGGGGGCGGCATCGTCGTCCCGCTGCTCGAACAGTTCTTCAAGCGTTTCGCGGACCGATTCTGCCGCCTTGTCACGCCGCAGAAATTTTAGCCAGCCAAGCAAGCCTTGGACCATTGAATCTTCGTTAGCCCCGCCGTCGCGGGGCGGTCTACTGCCAGAAATGTCGTTCATCGGGCTGTTTGGATACTCCTGTTATCATACGGATCGGGAAAGCCCAAAGCCGCCAGCAAAGCGCTTTCCAGCGCCTCCATTTCCAGCGCTTCCGGCTCGTCCTGGTGATCATATCCTAGCAAATGCAGAACCCCATGCACCACCAGATGGGCGAAATGCTGCGACAAGGGAATGCCGTCGCGCGCAGCCTCGGCCGCGGTGGTTTCATAGGCCAGGATCACATCGCCAAGGAGAATGGGACCGTCCGCCGGAATTTCCCACGAGGAATCATCCAAGGCGGCAAAGGACAAAACATTGGTGGGCTCGTCCTTATGGCGGTAGCGATGATTGAGATCCCGCACGATTTGGTCATTGGCCAACATCAGACTGACCTCAAGCCGTTCGACCGGCTGGCTGGCCGGCCCCAGGGCCACCGCGACCAACCGACAACAGAGATCCTCGACCCCGGGCAAGGCGGCCAGCCACTGCGGATCGGCAATGGAAATCGCGATTTCCGGCCCGCTCATGATTGCTCCCGCCGCAACCGATCCCGGGACTCATAGGCCCGGACGATGCGACTGACCAAACCATGGCGAACGACGTCACGATCGGTAAAGCGCACCACTTTGATCTCGGGAATATCCCCCAAGACCTCAAGAGCATCGGCCAAGCCCGAACGTGACCCCGGCGGCAAGTCGACCTGCGACAAGTCGCCGGTAACCACCATCCGGGAATGTTCGCCCATTCTGGTCAGGAACATTTTCATCTGCACCGGCGTGGTGTTCTGCGCCTCGTCAAGAATGACGAAGGCGTTGGCCAGTGTTCGACCCCGCATAAAAGCCAAGGGTGCCACTTCAATATCGCCCGCCGCCATTTTTTTGGCCACCTGATCGCCGGGCAACATGTCATGCAAGGCGTCATAAAGCGGACGAAGATAGGGATCGACCTTATCGCGCAAATCGCCGGGCAAAAAGCCCAGCCGTTCCCCGGCCTCGACGGCCGGGCGCGATAAAATGATCCGGTCGACCAGGCCGGCCACCATCATCGATACGGCCTTGGCGACCGCCAGATAGGTCTTTCCGGTGCCCGCCGGCCCAAGACCCAGCACCATTTCGTGATGTTCCATGGCGCGGATATAGTCGGCTTGAACCAGAGAACGGGCCTGAATATGGCGTTTTCGCGTCATAATCACCGGCGCATCGGTGGCATCGGCCGCCACCAATCGCAGCATGGCGTCAATTTCGGCAAAATCGACCACCAGACCTTTTTCAAGACGCTGATACAGACCAACCAGACAGGCCTCGGCCATCCGCGCCTGCGCACCGCGGATGGTTAGGGCATTGCCCCTTGCCGTCAGGCTGACGCCAAGGCTTTTCTCAATGCGATCGAGATGGCCGTTATGCGGACCGTAGAGCATCGGCAAAAGCGCATTATCGGCAAATTCGCGGATAACAGGAGGATCCTCACCCATGGGCGCATGATCCTGTCTCTGGCTCGAGCACCGCCGCCAGGGAATTGCCGTGCGCCGCGGTAACCCGTAAGGATTGGATGCTGCCCTGAAGGACGGCCGGCGCCTGCGCAAAGATCGCCTGCATGTAAGGGGTCCGACCCTGCAATTGACCGGCCCTGCGGCCCGGCCGATCGAGCAGGACCGGAAAGCTTCGTCCGACACAGGTCTGATTAAAGGCCAAGGCCTGGGCCCCTATCAGGGCCTGCAATCGGGCCAGACGCTCTTCCTTGATGACCTCGGGCAGCTGCCCTTCCATCGCCGCCGCCGGCGTGCCCGGACGGGGGCTGTATTTGAACGAGTAGCATTGGGCAAAGCGGACCGTCTCGATCAAGCGCAGCGTTTCTTCAAATTCGGCTTCGCTCTCGCCGGGAAAGCCGACGATGAAATCGGACGACAAGGCCAGATCCGGCCGGGCCTGGCGCAACCGTTCGACCAGCCGCAGATAGTCGGCGGCGCTGTGCCGGCGGTTCATCGCCGCCAGGATACGATCCGACCCCGACTGCACGGGCAAATGCAAAAAGGGCATCAGCTGGGGCAAATCCGCATGTGCGGCGATCAGTTCATCATCGACATCCCCCGGATGGGAGGTGGTATAGCGGATGGCGCTAAGGCCCGGGGTCAGAACCAAAGCCCGGATCAGGCGGCCCAGCCCCCAGATCGCCCCGTCCAGACCAACCCCGTGATAGGCATTGACGTTCTGACCCAACAGGGTCAATTCCCGCACGCCCTGCTGGACCAAGGCCTCGGCTTCCACCAGGATATCCTTAACCGGCCGGGAATATTCGGCGCCGCGGGTATAGGGAACC
>DUZC01000084.1 GCA_013349735.1 Rhodospirillaceae bacterium | reverse complement strand
CTTGTTCACGATCCGCCGCTAAGGGCTCCAGACCGGCGGACTGAGACATTTCTCCGCAAGCCGCCAGCAGGACCGTCAAAGCCGTTAGACCAAGCCACGCAGCCAAACGGCCATGGCGGATCAAGGTCCCACGCATCGAGCTCTCCCGCGCTTCATACCACATCCAGTCTTTGGAGCGATTAGCCTACATATTGGGATAATTAGGTCCACCGCCCCCTTCGGGAACCGCCCAGGTGATATTTTGGGTCGGATCCTTGATGTCACAAGTCTTACAATGCACACAGTTCTGCGCATTGATCTGGAGACGGGGCAATTTGGCATCGGGGTCGGTCACGATCTCATAGACCCCAGCCGGACAATAACGTTGTTCCGGCGCGTCATACTGAGCCAGATTGACCGAAATGGGAACCTGCGGATCCTTCAATTTGAGATGGACCGGCTGGTTCTCCTCATGGTTGGTACTGGACAGAAAAACCGATGACAGGCGATCAAAGGTAATTTTGCCATCTGGTCTTGGGTAATGGATCGGACGCGAGTCGCTGGCTTTGCGCAAGCTTTCGTGATCGGCATGGTTCCGTAACGTCCAAGGCGCCCGGCCGCGCAGAAGATAAACATCAAGCGCCGAATAGACCAACCCGCCCCAAAGCCCCCAATGAAATGAGGGCCGGATATTACGGGCCAAATAGAGTTCGGGCCAAAGCCAGGACGTTTTCAAAGCTTCCGGATAGCTGCTGACTTCGATAATTTCCGTCGAGCCGTCCTTAAGAGCCGTAAAGACCGCCTCGGCGGCCACCATTCCCGACTTCATCGCCGTATGGGACCCTTTGATCTTCGGCATATTAAGAAAGCCTGCTGTATCGCCAATCAACAACCCGCCAGGAAAGGTCAAATGAGGGATGGACTGAAATCCACCCTCGGACAGTGCCCGAGCCCCATAGGCTAAGCGCCGCCCGCCCTCAAGGATTGGACGAATTTTTGGATGGGTCTTAAATTTCTGGAACTCCTCAAATGGCGACAAATGAGGATTCGGATAATCCAGCCCGATGACCATCCCAATCGAAATCTGATTATTTTCTAAATGATAAAGAAAAGAGCCCCCATAGGTCTCGCTATCGAGCGGCCAGCCGATACTGTGCATAACCATGCCGGCTTGATGTTTGGCAGGATCAATTTCCCATAGCTCCTTGACCCCGATACCATAGGTCTGCGGATCGGCATCACGCCGCAAATCAAACCGTTCCATCAGCCCCTTGGTCAATGAGCCACGGCACCCTTCGGCAAAAAGAGTTTGCCGGGCCAGAAGTTCGACTCCGGGGGTGAAATTCGCGGTTGGTTGCCCGTCCTTTCCGACCCCCATATCACCGGTCGCGACGCCACGAACCCGCCCCGCTTCGTCATAAAGAACTTCGGCCGCGGCGAAACCCGGGAAAATCTCGACACCCAGGGCTTCCGCCTGACTTCCCAGCCACCGCACGACATTGCCGAGACTGACGACATAATTGCCGTGGTTGTGCATGGAAGGTGGCGTCGGCAAGGCAATGGCCCGACCTTCGGTCAAAAAGAGAAACTGATCAGCGACGACCGGGGCATTCAAAGGAGCCCCCTTGGCTTTCCAATCAGGAATCAACTCGTCCAGGGCCCGGGGCTCCAACACGGCGCCCGACAAAGTATGGGCTCCGAGTTCAGAGCCTTTTTCAAGAACGCAGACGGATAAATCGCGCCCGGTTTCCGCCGATAGCTGACGCAGTCTAATAGCGGCAGCAAGACCCGAAGGCCCCCCGCCAACGATGACCACATCAAATTCCATGGATTCACGTTCCATTTGTCCTCTCCGCCAAGCATCCCGGCTAACAATTTTTTGTTTCTATAGCATAGTCCCACCAACCTGCCGACCCTGTATCGCGTCGCCAGCGCCCGGGATCGTGACAGCGGGAAAATCCCCGGCTATTCTCAAGCGCATGAGCATCCTGCGTGACCCGACCCCGCTGTCTCCCCTCGGCCTATTACGCTGGTACCGCGAGGCCGGCGTCGACGAGGCCATAGCCGAACAGCCGGTCAATCGCTTTTTGCCGGCGCCTTCGATCGCCTTGCTGAGCCAAACCTCGGAACCCGCCGTCGTTTTAACCACCCAGCCTGCCGTCGCCTCACCAAAGCCCTCATCGGCGCATCAGGCCATGGCCTGCAGTTCCTTAGCCGAACTTAAGGCAGCGATGGAAGCCTATGACGGCTGCGCCCTGAAAAACAGCTGCCAGCGCATGGTCTTCGCGGACGGCAACCCAGAAGCGGCGGTCATGGTGATCGGCGAAGCCCCCGGTGCCGATGAAGATCGCCTGGGACTGCCTTTCGTTGGGGTTAGCGGGCAATTGTTGGATCGTATGCTGGCCTCCATCGGGCTTGATCGCGCCAGCGCCTATATTACCAATGTGGTTCCCTGGCGCCCGCCGGGCAACCGCAAGCCGGAACCTGGCGAAACCGAGATTTGCCTGCCCTTCATTCAGCGCCATATCGAGTTAATTGATCCGACTGTGCTGATTTTATTAGGCGGCGCGGCGGCCAGCGCCCTGTTGGCCCGCCAAGCCCCGATCAGCCGGCTGCGCGGACATTGGGCGGACTATTCCTCGTCCCGGCTGCCAAGGCCGGTCCCGGCCATGCCGACCTACCACCCGGCCTATCTGCTGCGCACCCCCGGCCATAAGCGTGAGGCTTGGCGGGATTTTTTGGCTGTGCGCAAGCGATTGGACGGCCTGACCCCGACCTAATATCCACAAATTTTATGTGCACTCTGCTTCTTTGCTTGCCCTCGACAACCGAATCCATTTATAAACTTGAAGAACAACATCGGATAAACCGATTAGACCTCTGGAGGGACGATGCTGAAAGGCAGGCTACTCCTAGCCTTTGTTACCCTGGCTACGGTCGTGTTCGCACAATGCGCGGTCGCCGCCGACTATGGGAACGATAGGACGACGCAGACCAGCGTGGTCGCTGCCCTGACCGGCGCGTCCGGCAAAGTCGGTCGTCAAGCCAGCATTCCTCAGCTCCTCTCGGACGCCGACAGTGCCCATTATCGCGCCGCCTTCGATGCGGCTGAGCATGGTCAGTGGTCGACCGTTGACCGTGAAATCGCTCGTCTTTCTGACCCGCTGCTGTTGGGCCATTTACAGGCTTTGCGCTTGCTGTCCGCCGATAACCCTGATGAGGCGGCTTTGCGCGAATGGCTGGTCCGTTTTTCTGATCTGCCGGAAGCCCAGGACGTGTTTGACTTGGCAAAAAGCCGGCAGCACGGCCAAATCACTGGCTTAAAGCCCCCGGCGCATCAGGCGGGTACGACGGCGGCTCGCGATTTCGGCAATGACGAATTTTCCATCGAGAACCGCGTCTCCGAGCGCTCAGAGGACCATCGTCCCATGCGCGACGTGAAAGCACGTTTCCGCCAAGCGGTCCGCCATGGTAATTTTGAACAGGCAACGGCTATTTTTTCTGCTGCGGCGGCCCGCCAGCTCGGGGACCGTACCGATCTCGACGAATTACGCACGATCCTCGCCCAGGCGCTGTTCGCTGCCGGTCGTGATGACGAGGCCCTGGTTTGGGGGCAGCAGGCGGTCGACGGTTCGGGCGATGTCCTGCCGGAAGCCCATTGGATTGTCGGATTGGCCCGCTGGCGCAGTGGGCAACATGCCCAATCTGCCCATAATTTTGAAGCCGTGGCCAACCATGCCGATACATCCTCTTGGCTAAGTTCGGCGGGAGCCTATTGGGCGGCCCGCGCCAATTTGGCGGCGCATCATCCTGAAGTGGTTAATCACTGGCTGCAACAGGCCGCCTCGCACCCGCGTACTTTTTATGGCCAGCTGGCCCGCCGCTCGCTTGGTCAGGATTTGCAATATTCCTGGGATTCACGCCCCTTCACCGATCTGGATGGCGAGGTTCTGCTGCGCGTTCCGGCCGCGCGCCGGGCCTTGGCCCTGCTGCAGCTGGGCGACAGCGTCAGAGCCGAGGAGGAGCTTCGCCATCAAGTTGAGGATGCGGGCCCCGCCTTAACCCAGTCCATGCTGGCTTTGGCCAATGCCGCTGACATGCCGGCTCTGGCCGTTAATCTGGGCGGACTTGCCGCAGCGCGTGACGGGCGAAGCCACGATGTTGCAGACTATCCTTTGCCGGAATGGCGTCCCAGCAATGGCTGGTCCGTGGATCGGGCTTTGGTTTTGGCAATTGCCCGGCAAGAATCAGGGTTTAATCCGAAAGCGAAAAGCCCTTGTGGCGCGGTTGGTCTGATGCAGCTGATGCCACGTACGGCAAAAGCATTGGGGGGCTCGGGGCGTCTTAGCGATCCGCAGGTCAGTCTGGAACTCGGGCAACGTTATGTCCATCGCTTGCTGACCGACGAGTCCATTAAGGGCAATTTGTTGTTCCTGGCCGCGTCCTATAACAGCGGTCCGGGAAATCTGGTGCGTTGGCAGCAATCCATACATCACGATGGCGATGCCCTGATGTTTCTCGAAAGCATTCCAATGCACGAAACCCGCAGCTTCGTTGAGCGGGTCATGACAAATTACTGGGCCTATCGCAATCGGCTTGGCCAGGCTTCGCCGTCGCTCGACGCCATCGCGGCCGGGGATTGGCCAATTTATGAAGGAAACGACGGCAAGGCGCGGGCTACCAAATATGGCAAAAATTGACAGCGACAGACCCTTCCTACCGGTCAATATTGCCGTTCTGACCGTTTCGGACAGCCGCACCGACGACAATGACGTTTCCGGCCAGGTTTTGGTGGAAAGAATTACCGCCGCCGGCCATCAGCTTGTCGACAAACGCATCCTTCCTGATAATCAGGCGCAACTGGTAGCACAATTGCAGCGCTGGATCGCCGACCCGGCGATTGATGTGGTGATTTCAACGGGGGGCACCGGACTGACCGGCCGGGATGTAACCGCTGAAGCCTTTCATGCCGTTTATGAAAAAGAGATCATCGGTTTTGGCGAACTGTTCCGGCAGCTCTCTTACGCAAAAATCGGGACGTCTACCATCCAAAGCCGTGCCACCGGGGGCGTCGCTGCGGGCACCTATCTGTTTGCTTTACCGGGCTCGCCAAGTGCCTGTCGGGATGGGTGGGACGATATTCTCCGCTGGCAGCTCGACAGCCGCCACCGTCCCTGCAATCTGGTCGAGCTTATGCCGCGCCTGATGGAACATCTAGGCTAACCGGAAGACCTTCAGCGACGGACAAGCCGCATGAAACTGTCATATTGACGGGGTTCCGGCTCGACCTCGGGGCTGGGTGGCCGTTCGTCCGAGGCCCTACGCTGCAGGGGCCCTTCCTCCTGAACGCGTCTTTGTTCCAGGGGCATCTCAGGATGTTCGCTCATTTTCGCCTCCCTCGGCGAAGGTTTCTTTTCTATAAACGCTTTCTTAACTAATAGCACAGGGTACCCCCCCAGCACAAATCCAGATAACCTTCGAGTGAGTTTTTTCCAAGCCTAACCCAGAGCGGCGACGATGCGACCCGACTTTCGATTTGAGCACAGCCTTGACGGCATTATTTGTGGCATTGACGAGGCCGGTCGCGGTCCTTTGGCCGGCCCGGTCATAGCGGCGGCGGTTATTCTGCCGGTCGATCCCCCCGCTTTTCTGCTGTCGGACCTGGATGACTCCAAGCGCCTATCCGCCCGCAAACGGGCTGCGCTCTTTGATGTCATCCAGTCTTGCGCCAGAACCGGCATCGGCCGCGCCGAGGTTGCGGAAATTGACCGGCTGAACATTCTGCGCGCCACCTTTCTGGCGATGGCGCGGGCCCTGGAAAATTTGGGGGTGACCGTGAACCATGCCCTGGTCGACGGCAATCAAGCGCCCCCCTTGCCTTGTAAGGTGCACTGCATTGTTGGTGGCGACGGCAAAAGCCTGTCCATCGCCGCGGCTTCGGTGATCGCCAAAGTCAGTCGCGACCGCGAAATGGCCCGCTTGGCTGAAATTTTTCCGGCCTATGGTTGGGAACGCAATGCCGGCTATGGGACGGCTCTACATCGCAGCATGATCCGCCAGGTTGGCTTGACCCTCCATCATCGACGCAGCTTCGCACCGATCGCCGACTTGTTAGAGAATCTATAGATTCCAGTAAGTTCTTGACGAGGGCTGAGCTTTGACTCAAAGTACGGCCGATGAGCAGCTTAAAAACCAACAGAATCCTTGCCGGCGACACCATCGCGCAGCTTGACTCGCTGCCGGCGCGTTCGGTGGATCTCATTTTCGCCGACCCCCCGTACAATCTGCAGCTGGGGGGCGAGCTTTTGCGCCCCAACAACAAGGCAGTGGATGGCGTCGATGACGCCTGGGATCGCTTCGGTGAAGATCCTGCCGACTCTTTCGCCAGCTATGACCGGTTTACCCGCGCCTGGCTGCAGGCGGCACGGCGGGTCCTTAAGGACGAAGGCAGCCTGTGGGTCATCGGCAGTTACCACAATATCTATCGGGTCGGGGCCATTCTGCAGGATCTCGGCTATTGGATGCTGAATGACGTGGTCTGGACCAAAACCAATCCAATGCCCAATTTCCGCGGCACGCGTTTTACCAACGCCCATGAGACCCTGATCTGGTGCGCCAAAGATTCGCGGGCCCGCTACACTTTCAATTACGAAGCGATGAAGGCGTTAAATGATGGATTGCAGATGCGCAGCGATTGGCATTTGCCGCTGTGCACCGGGCCAGAACGGCTGAAAGACGGAGGTCGCAAGACCCATCCGACGCAGAAACCCGAAGCCTTGCTGTACCGTATTCTCCTGGCCTGTTCGAACCCGGGGGATGTTGTGCTTGACCCCTTTTTCGGAACCGGCACCACGGGCGCAGTGGCCAAAAAACTCGGCCGGCGCTGGATCGGCATCGAACGCGAAGAAGCCTATATCAGCGCGGCACAGGCCCGCATTGATGCGGTAACCACCCATGAGGATGTCACGCTTTTGGCCACCCCGAACAAAAGAAGCGAACCGCGCATCCCCTTTGGCACGGTGGTTGAACGCGGATTGCTGTCACCCGGTGACTTGCTATGGGGCGGCGAGCGGCGGCGCTGGGCCGCCCGGGTCCGCGCCGACGGCACTTTGATCGCCTCGGACCATCGCGGGTCAATTCATCAGGTGGGCGCAGCGGTGCAAGGTTTGCCCGCCTGCAATGGCTGGACCTTCTGGCATTTCGAGGCCGAAGGTGGCCTGCACCAGATCGATGTGCTGCGCCAGAAAATCCGCTCGGAATTGCATTAATCTCGTTTTATTTCAGGATATCCTTGGGACAGACCCGCTGCGGATCGGCGGTATCGCACAAGACGACCCTATCCATAAAGGCCAGCCATTCGGCCGTCTTTTCTGCTGGCACGGGCTGTTTTTCCTTTTCAAACGGCTCACCTCGCCAACTGCGCGAAACCACATAAAGCCTCTGTCGCCCTATAAACGCCTTAAACAGCGACAGTTCGCCCTTTCCCCATTGCTTTGATTTGGTACAGGCGATTGCCCGCATCGCCGTTTCATAGCCATTAGAGCGCTCCTCGGCGACCGGCCCGGCCCCGACATCGTCGCAACTCTTCTTAAACTCTTCAGCACGATCCTTCAAAAGGTCCGCCGCCTTTTGCTTAGGCGGACCAAGAACCAACTGCACCGTCAGCATCTCGCTCCATTCATTGACCGACTGATCAGGAGGAACCAATTCGCTGACTTCAATATTGCCTTTGCCTTCGTGAAAGACTTTCTTCCAGCCGGCAGGCCAGGGAACCAGCAACTGTTCTCCGACAGCCTGCTCGGCTGACGCCGGAGAACCAAGGAAAGCAAGGATCAATAGAATGGCGGCAAGAATACGCATCACGAATTAATACCCCTCTGCCAATGAAAGACGAACCACTTTCCGCATGACGCTTGGCAAAGCCTGATCCTCTAAACTGTCAAGAGCACACCAAAGACCCAAACCTTGCGGGCAAGTCTGGATCCTGCCACTCAACACCGTCATTTCAAGATGAAAATGCGTAAAACTATGCTGAACATTTCCTGCCACCCTGCGCCAATCGCAGAAAACCGGCGCAAAGGCCAGAGCGTCCTTTTCCTCCCAGCGGGTTTCACGCCAGGCTGTCGAGGGAATCTCCATCATGCCGCCCAACAGTCCCGACTCGGGGCGCCGTCTCAGCAGCACGACTGGGTTTTTGCCCATCAGCCAAAAAGCGACCCCAAAACGCCA
>DUZC01000083.1 GCA_013349735.1 Rhodospirillaceae bacterium | reverse complement strand
CTGGCGCAGCCGGTCAGCGATGGTAAAACCATTTTCATTGCCCAGCATGACATCCAGCAACACCAAATCCACTGGTTGCGCGGCCAGGACGTGATCCAGGGCAGCCCCGCTATGGGCCGTCAGCACCGTAAAGCCAGACTGCGCAAGATAGGCTTCAAGCAGGCTCAGCACCTGAGGTTCGTCATCCACAACAACAATGGTTTTTTGCTTTCCCGGCATCGTTCCCCCGTCAGATCCAAAGCGGGCCCACTATGGTACATGGGCGGCAGTGGATCAAGACGTCCCATGCGCTCCTTGCCTGCCGATAGGGACAGGCAAGAAAATCCAGGTTATGCTGAGCTTATGACAATTCGTCTGTTGCCCTCCAATCTTGTCAATCAGATCGCCGCCGGCGAGGTGGTCGAGCGCCCGGCTTCGGCCGTCAAGGAACTGGTCGAAAACGCCATTGACGCCGAAGCCCGCCGAATCGATGTGGTTTTGGCTCAGGGGGGGCAATCCTTGATCGCGGTCACGGATGATGGCTTGGGCATGGATGCCGCTGAACTGGCGCTTGCGGTCGAACGGCACGCCACCTCCAAGCTGCCTGGGGACGATCTGATGGCCATTCGTCATCTGGGTTTTCGCGGCGAGGCTTTGCCGTCAATTGGTTCCGTCGCCCGATTGCGTTTGACCAGCCGCCGCCGGGGTGCCGATAACGCCTGGTCCCTTCTGGTCGAGGGCGGCCTGAAAGGGCAGCCCGAGCCGGCGGCCCATCCGATCGGAACGCGGATTGAAGTACGGGATTTATTTTTCGCCACACCGGCCCGTCTCAAATTCCTGAAAAGCGCCAAGAGCGAATTGATGCATGTCCGGGACGTTATCGAACGCCTGGCCATGGCGCATCCGGGGATCGCCTTCAGTTTGGCCGATGAAGGACGCACAGTGGTCAAGCTGCCCGCCTTGACGGGCGATGACGCCTCGGCCCGTCTGGAACGTATGGCCAGTTTGCTGGGGCGCGACTTCGCCAAAGCCTGTTTGCCGATCGACGCGGAACGGGAAGGCCTTCGCCTGACCGGACTGATCGGCTTGCCGACCTTCAACAAGGCCACGGCCTCGGGCCAATATCTTTTCGTCAATGGGCGTCCGGTGCGCGATCGCTTGCTGAGCGGTGCGATGCGGGCCGCCTATCAGGATGTTTTAGCCCATGATCGCCATCCGGTGGTGGCGCTTTTCCTTGAGCTGCCCTCCGAGGAAGTTGATGTCAATGTTCATCCGGCCAAGGCAGAGGTGCGGTTTCGGGATCCGGCGATGGTTCGCGCTCTGCTGGTGGGAGGGCTGAAACAGGCTTTGGTCAGCGCGGGACATCGGGCATCGACGCCGGAATTCAACCCAGCGCAGCCCTCCTTCGGGGCGCTGCCGCCCGGCCGTTCCAACGCCTATGGCAGCGCACCGCGTTGGCCAGAGCGCCCGGCCCAGCCGCGTTTCAGCCTGGCCGAGTCAGCGCCGCCGCAAGGACGTGCCATCCCACCGGATGAGGCGCCGCAAGCCGCCGATCCATCTTCTTTTCCTTTGGGGGTGGCGCGCGGCCAGGTTCACGGCACCTATATTATCGCCGAAACCAGCCAGGGCATGGTTATCGTCGACCAGCATGCAGCCCATGAACGCCTGGTCTATGAACGCATGAAAGCCTCACTGGCGGCGGCCGGAGGCGTGGCCCGGCAGGTTTTGCTGTTGCCCGAGGTTGTAGAATTAGAAGAGGCTGCCGCTGAACGCTTGGGCGCGGAAGCGCCGGCCTTGATCGCCATGGGACTGGTCATCGAGCCCTTTGGGCCCGGCGCGGTGGTCGTGCGGGAAGTCCCCGCTCTGTTAGGCGATGGCCCGATTGGCCAATTGGTCCGCGATCTCGCCGATCAACTGGCCGATGATGGGAACGCCCTGGCGCTAGAGGAAAAATTGGCCAGAATTTGCGGAACCGCCGCCTGTCACGGCAGCGTACGGGCCGGCCGGCAATTGAACGGCGCGGAAATGAACGCCTTATTGCGCCAAATGGAAGACACACCCCTATCCGGTCAATGCAATCATGGCCGTCCGACCCATATTGCTCTGAGCCTGGCTGAAATAGAAAAACTGTTCGGTCGACGTTAAGAATTTATGTCTTTTGTTGCAGGAACACCAGTCGGGCGGCGCCATAGCGCCGCTCATCGCTGATGACAAAATCGGCCAGCGGCGATTTATAGCCCTCACCGGCCGCAACTTCGACAACCACCAGACTTTGCGCCGCCAACCAACCGGCAGCCGCCAGCGCCGGAAGGGCCAAATGGCCAAGGCCGCTTTTATAAGGCGGATCCAGCAACAACAGATCACAAGCCTGACGGGCTGTCGGCGGGGATAAAACATTCGCAGCAAGCAGGGTGACCTCACCCGCGACCCCGAGTTTTCTGGCGTTTCCGGCAATAATCGCCAGGGCATTGGCTTCACTTTCCATGAAAAAGACATGGCCCGCCCCACGCGACAGGGCCTCAAAGCCCAAACTGCCCGAACCGGCAAAGGCATCAAGAACGAGAGAACCGCGCAAATCCATCCGGCCATGGGCAAGGATGTTGAACAGGGCTTCGCGGACGCGATCCGCAGTTGGCCGGGTTGTCGATCCGTCTGGCGCCGCCAGAACGCGCCCCCTATGGCGCCCGGCGATGATGCGCATGATCTTGGCCCAGCTGTTCCTTTAAAACGCGGCCAGCCACCTCGTCCGCCTCGCCAGGGTTTAACAGACCCAGCTGAAAGGGTCCAAAGGCGATGCGGATCAACCGTGAGACGGTCCAGCCAAGATGTTCCATAACCCGGCGGATCTCACGGTTCTTGCCTTCCTTAATACTGACGGTCAGCCAGGCATTCGAGCCTTGCTGGCGATCAAGCACCGCTTTGATCGGGCCATAGACCGTACCGTCAACAGTGATACCACGATCAAGGCCAGCCAATTGTGCCTTGTCAGGTGTTCCATGCACGCGAACCCGGTAGCGGCGGACCCAGCCGGTCGCCGGCAATTCCAGGCGGCGGGCCAGTTCACCGTCATTGGTCAGCAGCAAGAGACCTTCTGAGCCCAGATCCAAGCGGCCTACGGAAATCACCCGCGGCAGATCGGCCGGCAGATGATCGAAAACGGTCGGCCGGCCCTCGGGGTCCGAATGGCTGGTGACCAGGCCAGCTGGCTTGTGATAACGCCACAAACGGGTCCGATCCGGTTCAGCCACCGGCTTGCCATCCACCAGGATCAGGCTGGCCGGGGTGACCAGAACCGCCGCCGTAGTCAGGCGTTGGCCATCAACCACAACCCGGCCGTCGGCGATCCAGCGTTCCGCTTCACGACGGGAACAAAGTCCGGCCCGAGCCAGCCGCTTGGCGATGCGTTCGCCTTTGCCGCTATCCGTCGCTCCGCTTGCGTCAGGAGAAAGAGTCATAAAAGACAATCATAGGGTTATCACAGGTCAAAACTGGAACAGGGTGTCCTCTTCGACGCCGAACAGCGTGTCGAGGTTCCAATTTCCATCTTTTATGGCGGCTTGCTTGGCTTCGGTTTCGGCGTGGGCGGCTGCCAATTTACCCAATAAGGGCAAATGCAGCATGGATATTTCCTGGGCATAAATCATGGTTAGAGCCCCGCTGTCGCGCAATTCCGTCATCGTTTCGCCACTGGCCTCGGCGAGGCGAGTCATATCGACTTTAAAAAGGCCTTCAACCTTTTGCACCACCCCGCCATCGCGGGCGATCTTCAAATCCCAAGGCGAGAGCAGACCATGGCGGTCTAATACGGCACAGGCTGCCAAAGTCGCGGCGCGGTTGCGCTCCAGCTCAGCCAGAAAACTGGTCATTTGCGTGATCAGGCTGCTGGCGGTGCCGTCCTCGGATACCAGGGGCTGACCTTCCTGGGTGGAAATCAATTCACTGTCTTCGTCCAGACAAAGAACCCAATCATCCGACCCTTCGACCTTGGCCAACAGAAAGGGTTGGCGTCGCAACACCGCCGGAAGATATCCGCCGATCCAACGGCCATCCTGGGCGACAAAAAGATTCCGCCCGGCATCGACGCCCATCATGGCCGAGGGAAAAAAACCCTCTTTCTCTGCGGTGAACGCGAGAGGAAAAGCCAGGGCGGCACGGCCCAGTTCCGCGCCGTAAAGCGGGATCAGCGGCGCGCTGCGTGCGAAGGCAAACGAGCTGACCGGTCGAAGCTTGGTGGCGGCATGGGCTTCACGGGAAAAAGGGACCAGTTTCACAATGCATCACCAGAATTTAGCGTGGACCAGGGATGTCCCGGAACGCGTCCGGGGCGTCCGGCAGCGGCGAAATTGAGCTTTTCCCCGGCGCACGTCAAGCAGATGTCCCATTTTTTTGTACAGTAACTATTGAACTTGTGGTTCCTGTTGTCTTATATTCAACCCAACGGAGTCAGACCCGCGGTCTGACGCAAACGATGTGAAGGTCATAGCCATGTATTCTCACCCGCAACAATCAGCGGGCCATGATGTCCAGAAGCTACGCCGCGAAGCCGGCAAGTGGTTGAAGGATCTCCGGGTCAAACGCAATCTGACACAGCGCGAATTGGCGGACATGGTTGGTGTTGAATATTACACCTTTGTGTCGCAGCTCGAAGTGGGCCGGGGCCGGATTCCACCGGACCGTTATGAATTGTGGGCCAAAGCGCTGGGTCTTGATGCCGCTGATTTTGTTAAGCATCTGATGCGTTTTTACGATCCGCAGACCTATCGGATTCTTTTTGGCAGCGATGGCGAGTAGTCAAACGCAAGAAAATTTGTTAGCTTGCCGGATTGCGAACCTTGAACCAGTGAGCCTGATCCTTTGACCGCAAGCGTTTTCGCCTTTCCTATTCGGAAAAAAGGGCCTCAGCCCTGGACCAATGACGAGGTCGCGGAGCTCTATCGCGTCGTCGACATCCTGGGCCGGGCCGGACTCAAGGTGGAAACGGACATGGGGATGTCCGACGAGGGTGACCCTTGGTTTGTGTTTTGCCGGGCGGATACCGGTGATGTGATCGCCCATTTTGCCCGCATTGATGGGCAGTTTGTGGCGGCCAGCATTGCTGTCGATCAGACTTGCAAAGGGGCAAATTTCCGTCAGATCGTTGACCAGATGGTACAAAGTCAGCCGCTGATGCTGCCGCCACCCAGCCGCGGTACCCGGCTTTTACTGCATCCCGCCGTCATCCTGACGGCTTTCGTTGCCACGGCTCTGGCGCATTCAGAAAAGGCCATGGCGGCGGACCATATGCAGCCGGTCGAAGCCAAATGGGATCACCAACCGACGGAAGACCATGGCGCCGCCGCCAAGCATGGCAAGGCCGCCTGGTATGAATCTCTGCAGCAGTTTCTGCGCCATCCGGGCGGCGAGTCCAAGTCAAATTCGGGTGCCGAGACCACAGACGGTACCGGCGCGCATGGAATTTCTCTGGCCTCCTTGATCGCCATTGCCATGTCGGCGATGCAGCCGGTTGTCGAAAAACTGTCCTTCATCGCCACGGCCTTGGCAGACGAATTGGATAGCAGCCATGTCGCCGCTTTGGCGTCGACCTCGCATCAGGCGGCGACGGCGGTCGATTTACCGATGATTGATCCCTCGGCCCTCAAAGGGGATGAGTCCGTGGTCCTTAAGGCCTCGGACGGCGAAGATCAGGCCGTAACGGTTCATAAGCTGTCCCTTGACACCCCATCGGATGGACAGAAAACCATCACCGACAGCTTCCAACATAACCCGACGGCCGTTGGGCAAAAAATCCTGCCGATGGTCGATGATGCGCCGCGTCCGACCGCGCCGGTGCCAGCCAATGCTGAAGCGCCGCAAGAGGCGGCGGCGATGGTTGCCGGCAATATCTTGGCGGCAAAAGCGGTTGATCCGGCTTTGGTGGCGGAACAGCAGCCGGCTCATAATGATTTTAGCGCGGCTTCCATGACGGTGATCAACGTCAAGGATGTTAATCCCCAGGCCTTGCAACTGCTGAGCATCCATATCGATAGCGCTTCCAGTTCGGATGGGACCGCGGCAACGGATACGCACGGAGCTTCAGATGCCGCCGCACCAGCCGCGGCGGTGGCAGTGCCCGCGGTGGTGTCCTCATCAGCAGGGACTGCGGGCGCATTGGTGACGGGGACGCCGACACAACTGGTTGAGCCGGCCATGGTCTTTGCGCCCCCCTCGGCGCCGAGCTTGGCGGAAACCTCTCAACTGGTGCCGGGTGCGGTGGAATTGCCGACCAGCAGCGGTGTCGAAGCCCTTCAGGCCATTGCCAGTTTCACACTTTCAGGGCATCACGATATTCTGACGCCCTTGCAAGCGAACAGTGACCTGCAAAAGGCCCTGGCCCCCTTTACCGGAGCCGGCGAGGCTCTGAAATTGGTGGTGTTCGAAAGCACGGCTCTGAACACTGAGATCTTTCAGTTTGTTCCAGGGATTGTGTTTGTCGATGAGAAGTTTTTGTCGAGTAGCCAGCATCTCAGCAATCCCGGCGGCAATCTGATTCTTGATTTGGCCAATGGCGGCAATGTTACCCTGGTGGGCGTTGCCACGGTCGAGCATGTCCTGGTTTAACCGGCCCTCAGAGCGTCTCGTCATTCCCCTATAATTTTGCCTGAAGCCAGACTTCAATGCGGTTGCGCAGCGCCTCGCCGGGCTGCAGCTGCCCCTGCTCGATCTTGCAAAGATGGCTTTGGCCGATACCCAGCAGCCGGCACAAAACCGCCTGTGATAGTTTAAGTTTTCGCCGCTGAGAACGCAGTTTAGCGCCTAAATCCTGCTTGCCGTCGCCCGTCTTGCTGTCTTTTATTCTTTGATAATAGCCCGTGAGACTATCTGGGGGCTCGACAAAAAGCGGGGTCGCCAGCCAGCGGGCCCGCCAGGCCCGCGAGCCGGCAGGGGCTAACGGCTCATCGCCATATCGCCAGGCGCCGATGACCTTGTCAGCGAGTAATCTGTCCAGCGCCACCGTCAGACGGGCGCGTGTTTTGGCCGGATAGCGCCCGTCCAAGACTTCGCCAATGGCCGACAGGACGGTGCCGACATTTTCTCCTGAGGTTGCCTTTGGATTGTCCTGCCCCGCCCACCAGCGCCAGCAGAAATAGCGGGTCAGCCGCTTTTCCCAGCGCTTGCGATAGGGGTCGTAATGCAGGGCCTTGCCAAACAGCAAGCCGGTTTGCCTTCCGTCACCAAACAGCAAAGCGGCAAAGGCCTTGCCAGGACGGAATACGATGCGTTCGACGTCAAGCGAACCGTCCAAACCCTGTTTGCCCATACGATCCGTGATAACAAAAGGACGGCTTTGCAAGCGACGACCGGCATCCGCCGACGCCGGAGCGGAGGATTGCGACGGGTCCAGAAGGGTCCATTCGGCGACGTCAATCCACAGGTTCTGGATATGGGAAAGCGAGCGCAGCAGGTCCTGGCGCTGTTCGCTCTCAAAGCCGCCCCGGCGCCCGCCTCCACCGCGCTTGCGTTTTAGTCCGCGCAGCTCCAGCAACTGATCAATATCAACGATCGCCGCGTCATTTGGGGACTTGGCCTGGGCTAAATAAAGACTGCAAAGGGCATCCAGCAGGTCGGCGTCACGGTCGGACAATTCCTGTTGTTGCTTCCACATCCTGTCAGCCTGACGGTGCAAATAGTCTTCCGGAAGCCAAGGCAGACTGTCCAGGGCAGGCGGACGCAACTGGGCAACCCAAGCGGTAGTGCCTTCCCCAAAGGGAGCGGTCGGCCAGGGGCTTCCTTCGATCTTGCGGAAGCCCTTCTTATAAAGCGCTTCGCGAAGCGCCTGAAATTGGTTGCCGGCCAAAGTAAGCAAGGTTCCAGGCGGAATCTCTCCGTGAATGCGGTCCTTGGACGCGCCAAGAATCTCGGCAATCCTGGCGCCGGCTCGGGATGGTGGCGCCAAGGCATTGATCAGCGCCTCCACCGCACTTTCCGCATAGACCCCGGCCAAGGCAGCCACCGCATCGTCATCGACGCAGCTTAAGGGTTCCCCTTCCCACAGCCAGTAGCAGATATTCACCGCGAGCCAGCCCGCTAATTTGGCAAAGAAGGCACCATCCTTAAGGATTTCACCCGCGATAACAGAACAATTGGCCCGCGCCGTCTTGCCATCGATTGGGACCTTGCCATGACCCAGATCCTGGCGATAGCGTTTGGTCAATCTTTTACGCAATCGGTCGGCCAAATGACTCTGTATGGCCCGAGAATGCTGGGTTA
>DUZC01000082.1 GCA_013349735.1 Rhodospirillaceae bacterium | reverse complement strand
TGGTCTGGCTATTGTCGATGGTGTGCATCTTGACCTGGACGATGACGAAGGCTTCGCGAGCGCCTGCCTTCAGGGGCTTGAACTGGGGTTCGACGGAAAAACCTTGATCCATCCCAAGACCATTGCCACCGCCAATAGCGTCTTTGCGCCGTCCGAAAAGGAAGTCGCCTGGTCACAGCGCATCATCGAGGCTCATGCCGGTGCCGAAGCGGCTGGCCAGGGGGTAGTGGTGCTGGATGGCAAGCTTATCGAAAATCTGCATGTGATGAATGCCCGCCGGCTGGTCGGCCTTGCTGACCAGATTGCGCAAATGTCGGCAGAAGTGAAGGGGTGATAGGGTCATGAGCAAGACCAACCCGGGAAATTTTTTCGAAGACTTCCGATTGGGGCAGTCGATCCTTCATGCCACGCCGCGGACGGTGACGTCAGGGGATCAAGCGCTTTATTGTGCGCTTTACGGCGGCCGCTTTGCGCTGGCCTCCTCGTCAGAATTTGCCAGAAAGCTTGGGTTTTCCGAGGCGCCGGTTGATGACTTGTTGGCCTTTCACCTTGTTTTTGGCAAGACGGTTCCAGATATTTCCTTAAACGCGGTCGCCAATCTTGGCTATGCCGAAGGCGTTTTCGGTGTCCCGGTTTATCCCGGGGACACGGTGTCCGCCCGTTCCGAAGTCATTGGTCTGAAAGAGAATGCCAACCGGCAAACCGGTGTGGTTTATGTGCGGTCCACCGGATCCAACCAACGGGGCGAGATGGTGGTGCAATATGTCCGTTGGGTGATGGTCCGCAAGCGCGACCCGGCGGCGCCGGCGCCCCCGGACGCGGTGCCCCAAACCAGCCCGGCCGTCGAGCCCGGCGCTTTTCATCTGCCGGCCGGAATGGCTGTGGCCGATTATGATACGGCCTTGGCCGGATCGCCTTATTTGTGGGACGACTATGCCATTGGCGAGCAGATCGATCATGTCGATGGCATGACCATTGAAGAGTCCGATCACATGGCGGCAACCCGCTTATATCAAAACACCGCGAAAGTGCATTTCAACCAGCATAGCGAAAGCCAGGGCCGCTTTGGCCGTCGCCTCATCTATGGTGGACATATCATTTCGCTGGCGCGCTCTTTGTCCTTCAATGGCCTGGCCAATGGCTGCAAACTGGTGGCGATCAATGGCGGGCGGCATGTGGCGCCGACCTTTGCCGGGGATACGATTTACGCCTGGACGGAAATTTTGGATAAACAAAGACTGGCGGGGCGCGATGATTTAGGTGCGCTCAGACTTCGTACAATTGCCACCAAGGATCATCCCTGTGCAGGCTTCCCGTCAAAGGCCAGTGGTGAAAAAGACTACCATCCTTCCGTGGTGCTTGATTTTGACTACTGGGTATTGATGCCCCGTGGAAAGAGTTAGGCGGGTCTGTTTTTTCATTGGACTTTGACTGTTGCTATCAAAAAATCGTCCTTTTCCAGGGCGATGACTTTGGCCGGGCGTTGACACACCGTTAGCAAGGGTTTAAACCGGGCGACGCAACGCCCATGAGCCCCTTGGGGGACAATCATAAGAGGCTCCCCATGACACCTTCAAATCGGCCCCTTTCGCCGCATCTGCTGAACTACAAATTTCCTTTGATCGTTCTGCTGTCCGGCACTCATCGCGCCACCGGCGTGGCGCTGTCCATCGGCACCTTGTTGCTGACCTATTGGTTGGGTTCAGCGGTTTATGGTCCGGCGGCCTTCGACCGTGCCAGTGGACTGTTGGGATCGCCCATCGGCTATTTGGTTCTGTTCGGCTTCTCCTTTAGTCTTTTCTATCATTTGTTTAACGGCATCCGGCATTTGCTTTGGGATGTTGGCTGGGGTTTTGAACTTCCGGTCGCCCGCAAGTCCGGCATGGTGATGGTGGTCTGCACGTTGGTTTGCACGCTTGTCACCTGGGCCGTGGCCCTTTCGCACTGAAGGAGAACGAGGATGTCCATGCGTCCCCCGCTCGCCCGAGCCCGTGGTCTGGGATCGGCCAAAGATGGTGTTTCCCATTTCTGGTGGCAGCGCCTGACCGGCCTGGCTCTGGTTCCCATCACGTTCTGGTTCGTCGGTTCCGTGGTTTCCCTGGCCGGCACAGATTACGCGCATTTCCGGGCGTGGCTGTCTCATCCTGGCAATACCACGATGATGATCCTGTTGATCTTCGCCGCCTTTCATCATGCGCATCTGGGCATGCAGACGGTGATCGAGGATTATGTGCATGACGAAGGGGTCAAACTCTTTTCGGTGATCGCCTTGAAGTTTGCCGCTTTTCTGTTCGGTGTCTTTTCAGCGGTGGCGGTGCTCCGCGTCGCTCTTGTGGGAGGTTGATCCCAATGGCTGCATATAAAGTCGTCGACCATACTTATGATGTGGTCGTCGTTGGCGCGGGTGGCGCCGGATTGCGCGCGACCCTCGGCATGGGTGCCGCGGGCTTTAAAACCGCCTGCCTGACCAAAGTTTTCCCGACCCGCAGCCATACCGTGGCCGCACAGGGTGGAATTGGTGCAAGCCTTGGCAATATGGCCGAGGATAACTGGCGTTGGCATATGTATGACACCGTCAAGGGGTCGGATTGGCTGGGTGACCAGGATGCCATCGAATATATGTGTCGCGAGGCGGTTCCCGCGGTCTATGAACTCGAGCATTTCGGCTTGCCCTTTTCACGTACCGAAGAGGGCAAGATTTATCAGCGGCCTTTCGGCGGCCATATGCGCAATTTTGGCGAAGCACCGGTACAACGGGCCTGTGCGGCGGCTGACCGGACCGGTCATGCCATGCTGCATACCCTGTATCAGCAATGTCTGAAGCATAATGCCGAGTTCCTGGTCGAATATTTTGCCATCGATCTGATTATGGATGCCGACGGCGCCTGCCGCGGGGTCGTGGCCATCAATCTTGACGACGGCAGTCTGCACCGGTTCCGTGCGCATCAGACCGTGTTGGCCACCGGCGGTTATGGCCGCGCTTATTTCTCCTGCACTTCGGCTCATACCTGTACGGGTGACGGGCATGGCCTGGTGGCGCGTGCCGGTCTGCCTTTGCAGGATATGGAATTTGTGCAGTTCCATCCCACCGGCATTTACGGGTCAGGCTGCCTGATTACCGAAGGCGCGCGCGGTGAAGGTGGCTATCTGACCAACTCCGCCGGTGAACGCTTCATGGAACGCTATGCCCCGACTGCCAAGGATTTGGCGTCGCGCGATGTGGTGTCTCGGGCGATGACCATGGAAATCCGCGGCGGCCGCGGTGTCGGCAAGGGCAACGACCATATTTTCCTGCATCTGGAACATCTGGGTGCCGAAACTTTGGAATTGCGTCTGCCGGGCATCTCAGAGACATCGAAGATTTTCGCCGGTGTCGATGTCACCCGCGAACCGATCCCGGTGCTGCCGACCGTCCATTATAATATGGGTGGTATTCCCACCAATCTGCATGGCGAGGTTCTGCGGCCAACCAAGGACCAGCCGGACGCGGTTTGCCCCGGATTGATGGCCATTGGTGAAGCGGCCTGCGTCTCGGTTCATGGGGCCAATCGCCTGGGGACCAACTCTTTGTTGGATATCGTGGTGTTCGGTCGGGCCGCTGCCTTGCGGGCCGCTGCCACCATGAAGCCGGGCACACCCCATAAGCCCTTGCCGAAAGATGCGGGCGACCTTGCTTTGGCGCGTCTGGATCGGCTTCGCAATGCCAATGGCGATCTGCAGACTTCGACAATCCGTCTGTCCATGCAAAAAACCATGCAAAACGACGCGGCGGTGTTCCGTACGCAAAGTTCGCTGGCGGAAGGTGTACAGAAGATCAACGAGATTGCTGGCACGCTGTCGCGCCTGAAGATCAGCGATCGCTCGCTGATCTGGAATTCCGATCTGGTCGAAGCCCTGGAGCTTGAGAATCTGATGGCCTGCGCAAAAGCGACCATCACCTCGGCTGAGGCCCGGAAGGAAAGCCGCGGGGCCCATGCCCGTGAAGATTTCGCCGACCGTGACGATGTCAATTGGATGAAACATTCGCTTGCCTGGGTTGATGAAAAAGGCAAGGTCACCCTCGACTATCGCCCGGTTCACACCTACACACTGACCGATGAGGTCGAATACATCGTGCCAAAAGCACGTGTGTATTAAACCGGCCCCGCTGCAAGCCTGAGGATAGATCATGGTTGAATTTGCGCTACCCGCCAATTCGAAGGTCCTGCCAGGGAAAAGCCACAAGGCGCCGGCAGGGGCAAAAAGGGTAAGGACGTTCAAGATTTACCGCTACGATCCAGACAGCGGTTCGAATCCAAGTCTCGATTCCTTTGATATCGATCTTGATGATTGCGGGCCGATGGTTCTGGACGCCTTGCTTAAAATCAAGGACGAGATCGACTCGACATTGACCTTGCGCCGGTCCTGCCGTGAAGGCATTTGCGGTTCCTGCGCGATGAATATCGATGGCACCAATACGCTGGCCTGTCTAAAACCCATCGCCGATATCAAAGGGGATGTTCGCATCTATCCCTTGCCGCATATGCCGGTGGTCAAGGATCTGGTGCCCGATCTGTCGGTGCCTTATGCCCAATTGGCATCGATCAAGCCCTGGGCGCAAAGCCAGACACCGCCTCCCCCGGATCGGGAGCGGCTGCAAAGTCCCGAAGAGCGCGCCAAGCTTGACGGCTTGTGGGAATGTATTTTGTGTTTCTGCTGCTCGACCTCTTGCCCCAGCTACTGGTGGAATGGGGACGCCCGCTATCTGGGCCCGGCCATTCTGTTGCAGGCGGCGCGTTGGATCCACGATACGCGGGACGAGTTTACCGGCGAACGGTTGGACGATTTGGAAGATCCGTTCCGGCTTTATCGTTGTCACACCATCATGAATTGCACCGCCACTTGTCCCAAGGGCCTTAACCCGGCCAAGGCCATTGGCAGCATCAAGGAAAAGCTGGCGGAACGCCGGTTCTAATTTGGCGCAAAAAGACAGAAAAACCCCCGTCGCGGTCGCGGCGGGGGTTTTTTATTCTGGCGGTAACGGCGTGTCGTGCCGCATCGGTGCGTTGGTACGAGTGATTGGCGCCGGATGTTCACCGGGGCGGGCAACGCAGTTATAGGTTGCCCGGGTCGGTGCCGTCCAACTGCATTGATAGAGCTGCACCAATTGCAATTTGGCGGTTCGGTCATATTGGCGGCAGATTTCCTCGGCCATCGCCTGGGCCTGCTCCGCCGTGCTGATTTCGTCATTGTAACAGACGGCCACGGTGGCGCGCTGGTGGTAGCGGTAATCCGTGGCGACAAACGGGCCTTCCGCCGCGCAGCCGGTCAGCAGAAGGGCAAACAGCAGGCCGGCAGTAGCGGGCATCGGGGATGGTTTTCGCAAGCTCATAATTCTGTTTAGCCTGAATTTCTTAGACTGTCATCAGCTCTGCCGGTTGCCTTGAAGAGGTCAAGTTCTTGCGGAACCAAGTCCAGCGGTTGTCATGGTCGAAGACAACCGCTATCTTCCTCGCAGCAAACGCCCCGGTGGAGGGAAATTTGATGTCGGGCAAGACAAAATTCCGGTTGGTCACGCGCAGTGATTTTGATGGTCTGGTCTGTGCGGTGCTGCTCAAACATCTCGAGCTCATAGACGATATCAAATTCGTCCATCCTAAGGATATGCAGGATGGCGTCATCGAAATCGGCAAGAGTGACATTACCACGAACCTTCCCTATGTCGACGGGGTGCACCTGGCCTTTGATCATCACTTGTCCGAGACGATGCGCGTGGGAAAGCGGGAAAACCATATCATTGAACCCGAGGCGCCCTCGGCGGCGCGGGTGGTGTTCAATCATTACGGCGGCACCAGTGTTTTCCCCGAAGCCTTTGACTCAATGATGGCGGCGGTAGACCAAGGCGATGCTGCCCAATTTACCCGCGCGGAGATTCTTCACCCCACCGGCTGGCCCTTGCTGAATTTCATCATGGATGCCCGAACCGGGCTCGGGCGGTTTCACAGCTTTCGGTTATCAAATTACCAATTGATGATGAACCTGATTGATTATTGCCGGAATCACCGCATAGAAGAAATACTTGAGCTTCCCGATGTAAAAGAAAGAGTTGATCTCTATTTTTCGCATGAAGAGAAGTTTAAAGATCAGTTGCGGAAAAACTCTAAGACTTATAAAAACCTTATTGTGCTGGACCTTCGTAACGAAGAAACAATCTTTGTTGGTAATCGGTTCATGATTTACGCCCTTTACCCGGAATGCAATATTTCTATTCATGTGTTGTGGGGTGTTAAGCAACAGAATACTGTTTTTGCTACCGGCAAATCGATTCTCAATCGTAGTTCGAAAAGCAATATCGGTTCGCTGATGCTGGAATATGGCGGCGGCGGTCATGAAAATGCGGGAACTTGTCAGGTCGCCAATGATCTGGCCGAGAAGACCCTGAAAGAGCTGATAACCAGGATTAATGCCGACGGTTGATCCTTTGTAAGGCAGCGGCGGTCTATGGTCTGGCCCGCCGGTTGCGCCCTCAAGGTAACAGTTGCAGATTAAGCAATGAACAGCCCACTCACCCGCTATCGCGCTTTGCTTGCCGAGGGGGGGCTTGGTGCCGATATGGCCCAGGCCATGGCCGTAGAAAAGCTTGAAGGCTTGCACAAGGCTTTGGACAGCTATCTGCCTGCCGAGGGTGAACAGGGATGGTTGGCCCGTTTCGGCTTCAGCCAAAAAAAGCAACGGCGGTTGCTCTGGACTCCCGGTGATTGCGAGTCCAATGAATTTAAGCAGGGGCTCTATATTTACGGTGACGTCGGTCGCGGCAAGTCCATGCTGATGGACCTGTTTTTCTCAACGGCCACGGTAGAAGCCCGGCGCCGTGTTCACTTCCACGCCTTCATGCGCGATGTCCATGATCAAATCCATCTTTGGCGTCAGGACAAAAGCAGAAGGGAAAAAGATCCGATTCCCGATTTAGCCCGGCATATTGCCAACCAGAGTTGGTTGCTGTGCTTTGATGAGCTCCAGGTAACGGATATCGCCGACGCCATGATTTTGGGACGGTTGTTCCAGGAGCTGCTCGGTCTGGGGGTGGTCATGGTCATTACCTCGAACCGGGCGCCGGACGATCTTTACAAAGACGGGCTGCAACGGGAGCGCTTCCTGCCGTTCATCGCGATCATCAAACAGTGCTTTGATCTTTTGGAACTGAACAGTGAACGGGATTACCGCCTGGGCCGCAAAAAGGGGATAAAGGTCTATTACACGCCGGATGGGGGCGCGGCCGAGCAGGCTTTGGCCCATTGTTTCGATCGTCTGACCGGCGGGCAGTCGCCGAAAGAGGACCATATCCATGTGCATGGCCGGGACTGGACGGTTCCCAAATCGGCGGATGGCGTGGCCTGGTTTGATTTCGAAGATCTTTGCAAGACGGCGCTTGGGGCCTCGGATTATCTTCAGCTGGCGACTTTGTATCACACCGTGATGGTTTCGGGCGTTCCCACCTTGTCGCCCGACAATCGCGACGCGGCCAAGCGTTTCGTTACGCTGATCGATGCGCTTTACGAACATAAGGTGACATTCCTTTGTTCTGCGGCGGCGTCACCGGATGAACTCTATCCGGCGGGTGATGGGGCGTTTGAGTTTCGGCGCACGGCCAGTCGGCTTATCGAAATGCAGTCCGCAGAATATCTGGAACGCCATCACCTGACTTAGAGCGTCGTGCGTTCAATTTGAATCACGCTGTTGTCCATGGGGCGGGCATCCGCGGTGTTGCTGTGTCAGACGGCTTGACCGTAGTCCCACTACGCTCCGCGCCGCCTTCCTTGCACTGACGACAGTTCGGCGGCGGCAGGGTGAACCAAGTTGATCGCACGACGCTCTAATTCGTCCAACGCCAGAGTTTATTGGCAAGTAATCTGTCTAGCCCCTTGCCGAAAAGATGGAATCGCGCTACCAAAAGCCGCCCTATGATTGAACCTGTCTAAGTCTGGCAGTTCTGTTCCCTCTCGTTCTTGCTACTTCACGCGAAAGGCAATGTCCATGGCACGCAAAAAAATTGCTCTAGTAGGCGCCGGTAATATTGGCGGAACGCTTGCTCATTTGATTGGCTTGAAAGAATTGGGCGATGTCGTCCTGTTCGATATCGCCGAGGGAATCCCCCAAGGCAAGGCGCTTGATATCGCCGAGTCCACCCCTATCGAAGGCGTTAACGCCGCCTATAGCGGCGGCAATGACTATTCCGTCATCGCCGGTGCCGATGTGATCATCGTGACCGCCGGTGTGCCGCGTAAGCCGGGCATGAGCCGCGACGACCT
>DUZC01000081.1 GCA_013349735.1 Rhodospirillaceae bacterium | reverse complement strand
TTCAAGGCATAATAGCGATGGCTCATTTCTCCATAGGCGTCATTGACCGCTGCCACCAAAGCGTCAACTACCTGGTCTTCCACCTGGTTACAGAGATTGCGAAAGGAGGTTGCCTGGGGATAGCATCGCCATTGATCGTCGATCTCCTTTTCTTTGATCAGGACATTGCTGATTAAAGAAAAGACGCGAAGGTTCTGACCAAGAACCGCCCCGAAAGATTTGGCAGCATCTTTGCGCAAATCGGGCGCTTTATCGCTCATCAAATGTAGAATTTCTGCCGAGCTCAAGTCTTTCCCACGCAAAGGGAAGCGCAAGGAGGCCATGGTTTCATCAAAAAGACGGACCCAGGCCGCCCGTCCCACCACATCGCGCTCATGCAGCATCCGTTCGAGATCATCAGACAGTTGGTGATCTCGGAACATTCTCAACTCACGGAGCCAGGGCGCATATTTGGCGGTGCCCGGCGCCCGCATTTTCGCGGCCAGATCATCTTCGCTCAGGCGGTTAAGCTCCAGAGTGAAGAACAGGGTCTGACTGGAAATCACCGTCGCCCGCTCCTGCATGCTTTGATAAAAGCGGCCGCGCTCGGGATCCGAAATATTGGCGGAATAATAGAGCTGGGCATAACTGAGAATACGATAGAGCCCTTCGCTCATTACCTCATATTCGGCAATGGCCTCACCCAGCGCGGTTCCGGACAGGCCGGCCAACTGGCCCTGGAAACGTTGTTGAAATGACGCGGCCTTGGCATCCGACGCCTGCAGATCCGCTTCCAATTCCGCACAGTCCGGTGCAGCATAAAGATCGGACAGGTCCCATTCGGGCATCGCCCCCAAATCGTCAGAGGACACCATATTTGCCACCGCCATGATAAGATTACTCCTTGCGCCACACGCCCATATGGGTATGAAGAACGGTAACACCAAGAATTAAGACCGTTCGCGCTGGCGACAATAGCCGATGACGAAAGCATCGGCTTATAAAATTTAAGGGATGGACAGACCATGAGCGCCGTTGATTATCAGGCTTCGACCAGCCTCACCGCCATGTTTTTCGAACAAGCGGCCCGTTTCGGGGACCGTTCTTTCCTTTGGCGAAAAATCAACCGCCAGTGGACGGGCTGGACCTGGCAGCAAACCGCCGAACAGGTCAATCTGCTGGCCCGCGGCCTTACGGCTTTGGGGGTAAAAAAGGGCGACCGCATTCTATTGGTTTCAGAAAATCGGCCGGAATGGCTGATCGCCGACCTTGCCATAATGGCGGCGGGCGCCATCACCGTACCGGCTTACACCACCAACACGGTGGCCGACCATTTACATCTGATGAATAATTCCGGTGCCAAATTCGCTATCGTTTCCACCCGTCCCTTAGCCGAGCGGGTGATTGGCGCCGCATTGTCGGCCGACCATGCGCCGCTGATCATCACGCTGGAGCCGCTGAATCTGACCCAGGACCCGGGTGTTCTATGGAAAAGCCTGGACGAAGTTCTGACTTTGGGGGCCGCCTATCCTGACCGGGTCGCCGACGAGGTAAAGAGCCAGCGGCGCACCGACACCGCCTGCCTGATTTACACCTCGGGAACGGGCGGAGCGCCCAAAGGTGTTATGCTGAGCCATGGCGCCATCCTGTGCAATTGCTATGGGGCCCACCAGTTCCTGCTGCAAATGGGTCTAGATGACGAAGTCTTTCTAAGCTTTCTGCCCCTTTCTCATTCCTATGAACATACCGCCGGACAATTCTTTCCGATTTCTATCGGAGCGCAAATCTATTATGCGGAAAGCGTCGATCAGCTTTCCAATAACATGATGGAAGTCAGTCCAACCCTTATGACGGCGGTCCCTCGCCTTTACGAGATGATGCGGGGAAGGATTCTGCATGGCATCGAGCGAACCGGCGGGTTTAAGGCCAAGCTGTTCGCCCGCACCCTGGCCCTGGGTACCCGGCGCTATGAATGTCCTGACCAGCTTAGTCTGAAGGAACGCTTTCTTGACAGGATTTTGACCTTGTTGGTCCGGCGCAAAATTGCAGCGCGATTTGGCGGACGGCTCAAAGCCATGGTCTCGGGTGGCGCCCCGCTCAATTATGAGGTAGGGCTTTTCTTCACGGCCTTGGGAATCCGAATTCTGCAGGGTTACGGTCAGACGGAAGCCGCACCCATTATCAGCTGCACGCAGCCCTGCAATGTCAGGCTGCACACCGTGGGCCAGCCGGTTCCCGGCACCACGGTAAAAATCGCGCCGGATGGCGAGATCCTGGTGCAAGGCGAATTGGTGATGCAAGGCTATTGGGGCGATGATGAAGCCACCCAGGCTGCGATCCAGAATGGCTGGCTGCATACCGGCGATATCGGCTTTATTGATAGCGAAGGCAATATCCAGATTACGGATCGTAAAAAGGACATTATCGTCAATTCTGGTGGCGACAATATTTCCCCGCAAAGGGTCGAGGGCTTCCTGACCCTGCAGCCCGAAATTGCACAGGCGATGGTCTATGGCGATCGCCGCCCCCATCTGGTGGCCTTACTGGTCCCCGACGCCGACCACGCCACACGCTGGGCAAACCAACAAGGCAAGTCGGATACCGCGCTCGAGCAATTGGAAGCGGACCCGGCCTTCCGTCGGCATATCAGCGAAGCCGTCGACCGGGTCAATCGCAGTTTGTCGCCAATTGAAAAAGTTCGCCGTTTCACGATGACCGCCGAGCCTTTTACGGTGGCCAATGAAATGAGCACCCCAACCTTGAAAATTCGCCGCCATGTTATCATGCGGCGCTATGGGCAGGCCTTCGATGAACTTTATGAATCGGCCAGTTGATTGACGGTCGGCTAACTGCCAATCTTGCTGATGACCGCCTGCAAGCCGCGCAGCAACCCCTTGCCGCCACCCCCACCATCACCGACCATTTTCTGGGCGATGACCAGGCGCAGCGCGTCGACATGCAAACGGATCACCTCCATATCTTGATCGCTGTATATCGTACGGCTGTCTATAAAGCTGCAGAGCTGGGCGCTGACTTGGGTCATCAAACCATAATCGAAACTGCCGCCCTGGCCTTTCATGTCATGCGCTGTTTCGAAGATCTGGCGCACCGGCGCAGCCCGATCGTCTGTGCCAGCCATCAGCGCCGCTTCAAGACTGACCTGCAGCTTTTTCAGGTCATCCAAAACCCAGACGACATATTCAGACTGGAGGCCCCGGATCATCGCTTCGGTTTCCTCAAGCTTTTTGGCATCTACGCCACCAGGGCCATAGGACACCTTGGCTTTCAGCAGATTGGAAACCTCGATGATGATGGGTTGCTTGCTCATTTCATTCCGACCCAGCGAAGGATTACCTTATAAACCATCCGCGGCATCGGGCAACGTCATTCAGGCAATCCACTTTGGCGACAAACCAGCCTTTCAGCCTTTCCGCGCCGTAACCTCAATCTCAACCTTCATTCTCGGATCGACCAAACCGCAAATGATGGTGGTATTGGCAGGCCTGATACCCTTGAAATGCTTGCCACAAATCTTGGCCACTTTTTCAAAGTCAGCCGCCTCGGTCAGATACAACCTGACCCGCACCACATCCGCCAGCTTCGCGCCAGCCTCGGCCAAGGCCGCGGCAATGGTGGCGAAGGCCTGCTCAGCCTGTCCTTCGACATCGTCGGCAATCTGCCCATTGGCGAACCCGCTGGTGCCGGCAACGAAAACCCAGCGACCGTCCTGGACAGCACGGGAATAACCGGCCACTTCCTCGAAGGGAGATCCAGATGAAATCAGGCGACGGGCCATGGAACATTTCCTCTTAAAAACTGCTGAGGGGTGCAATGCAGCATGAGTCGCCGAACAGAGCAAGCGCGATTTTGCATAGCTAGTTCTCGTCGAGAACCAGGAAGAAATCCCCATTGATCGCCTTCACTGGCAACCCTTTGAGTTCACTGCCTAAAAGAGGTAAAACCCAGCCATGGCTTGGGCATTCCAATGTGCCCTCGACAGAATCAAGCCGCCCCATCAACAAGGACATGTCGCGATGCGGGCATCGATTGCGCACCCCGATGAGCTGACCTGCCACCTCCAGCACCAGCAGGTCGCGCCAGATCCGTCCTTCCAAAACCGCCCGCCCCGTCCAACGGGTCTCGCCATCGACCAAATGTTCCTGCAAATGGAGGACGGGCGCCAAGGTCATTCCCAGCTCTCCGACGCCCGTCCGACTTTAGCGTGGCTGGCGATGCAAGGCCGCATTTTGTGCATCGACCACCGCCAAAGCCGTCATATTGACCAACCCTCGGACAGTGACCGACTGGGTTACAATATGCGCAGGCTGTGCAATTCCCATGAGAATTGGCCCGACGGATAAGCCATCCGCCAGCATTTTCAGAAGGTTAAGGGCAATATTTGCGGCGTCGAGATTGGGCATAATCAACAGATTGGCTTCGCCCTTCAGCTTGGAATCCGGGAACAAGCGGCTGCGCAATTCCTCGGACAAGGCCAGATCGGCATGCATTTCGCCCTCGACCTCGAGATCGGGCACGCGTTCTTGCAAAACCGCCAGAGCTTCGCGCATCTTGTCTGACGACGCACTTGGCCGGCCGCCAAAATTGGAATGGGACAGCAAGGCCACTTTCGGCTCGATGCCAAAGCGCCGCACCTCTTCCGCCGCCAGCAATGTCATTTCAACGATCTGATCAGCATTGGGCTCGGGATTGACATAGGTGTCGCACAGGAAATAAGTGCCCTTCTGGACGATCATCATATTCATGGCCGAGGGCGTATTCACCTCGGGCCGTTTGCCGATGACTTCCAGGATATGTTGTAAATGGCGGACATAGCGGCCCACGGCGCCACAGATCATGGCATCAGCCTCACCCCGCCGCACCATCAAAGCGGCAATCACCGTGTTGCGCGACCGCACCACAGATTGCGCATAGTCTGGTGAGACCCCGCGCCTGGACATCAAGCTGTGATAGGTCTTCCAATAGTCAGGAAAGCGCGGATCCGCCTCGGGATCCCCAATTTCCAGATGCTCGCCGATGCGCAGCCGTAAATCCAGGGCACGGATCCGCTTCTCTATGACCTCGCGCCGGCCGATCAGAATTGGCCGCGCCAAGCCTTCATCGACCACCGTCTGCACGGCACGCAATACATTCCGATGCTCACCTTCGGCAAAAACAACCCGCTTCGGATCCCGTCGGGCCCGGGCAAACAAGGGCTTCATCGCTAGGCCGGATCGGAAAATGAAGGCATTAAGCCGTTCCTGATAGGCTCCGAAATCGGTAATTGGACGGGTCGCAACCCCACTATCCATGCCGGCCTGGGCCACCGCCGGGGCGATTTTGAGAATCAGGCGGGGATCAAAGGGTTTGGGGATCAGATATTCCGGACCGAAGGTCAGCGAGACATCGCCATAGGCCGCCACCACCCGTTCGTCGGTTTCAGCAAAAGCCAGTTCGGCCAGCGCCTTTACCGCCGCCAACTTCATTTCTTCGTTGATCGCCGTTGCACCGATATCCAAAGCGCCGCGGAAAATATAGGGAAAGACCAGAACATTGTTGACTTGATTGGGATAGTCCGAGCGTCCGGTGGCAATGATCGCATCGGACCGGATCGCCTTGACCTGTTCCGGAAGAATCTCTGGGGTTGGATTGGCCAAAGCAAAAATAATCGGCTTGTCGGCCATTTTACCGACCATTTCACCCGTCAACACGCCGGGCGCCGACAGCCCAAGGAAGACATCGGCGCCAACGATGACCTCGGCCAGACTGCGTGCGCTGGTATCCTGGGCAAACGGCGCTTTATACTCATCCATCAAAACCGTGCGGCCCTTATAGACCACGCCTTCGATGTCACAAACCGTTATATTTTCGCGCTTTACCCCAAGTCCGACCAACAGATTAAGACAGGCTAGAGCCGCCGCGCCCGCCCCCGAGGCAACCAGGCGGATGGCCCCCATCTCTTTGCCAACCACACGAAGGCCATTCAGCAAAGCGGCACCGACGATAATGGCGGTGCCATGCTGGTCGTCATGCATGACCGGAATCCGCATCCGTTCTTTCAGCTTGCGCTCGACCACGAAACATTCGGGAGCCTTGATATCTTCAAGATTGATGCCGCCGAAGGTCGGCTCCAGCGAGGCAATGATATCCACAAGCTTATCGGGATCCCGTTCCTCGATTTCGATGTCAAAGACATCGATCCCCGAGAACTTCTTGAATAAGACCCCCTTGCCTTCCATCACCGGTTTGGCCGCCAAGGGACCGATGGCGCCAAGTCCCAGCACCGCCGTTCCGTTGGTGATGACCGCCACCAGATTGGCCCGGGAGGTCACGGTCGCAGCCTCGCGGGGATCCTCCTTGATCACTTCGCAGGCGGCAGCCACCCCAGGCGAATAGGCCAAAGCCAGATCATACTGGTTAACCAGGGGTTTCGTCGCAGTTACGGAAATTTTCCCTGGTGTAGGAAGACGGTGATATTCCAGTGCGGCATCGCGAATGTCATCGGACATTGGTCTTGGCTCTTTCCCCTGTTCGGTGCCTGTCCCGCGCTCGCGGAAACGCACTCATTTTCGTTTTTGGTGTCCAACCACCAGACAAAGATCAAACACCTGCTTTTTGGCAAAAGCCAGATAAAATAAGCCTCAAAAATGCAAATAGCCCGCCAATGGTTGGAGGGCTATTTGCATTTGGTGCGGTCGAGAAGACTCGAACTTCCACGGGTTGCCCCACAGCGACCTCAACGCTGCGCGTCTACCAGTTCCGCCACGACCGCGTTGTCCTCGGCAGAAGCTGCCGATAAGGTGGGCCTCAATACCAAAACCAATGCCGCGGTTCAAGGGTCCTGTTGATGAGCGCTTACGAATGGCTGATCGCCGAGCAAAAGATTGATTATCCGACAGCCCTGACCTTCATGGAGGAACGCGTTGCCGGTATCGCCCAAAATCAGGCCCCAGAGACCGTCTGGCTGCTGGAACATCCGCCCCTTTATACCGCCGGAACCTCGGCCCGAGACGAAGATTTACTGACCCCGGAACGCTTCCCGGTTTTCCTGACCGGGCGCGGCGGTCAGTACACCTATCACGGTCCCGGGCAACGGGTGGCTTATGTGATGCTGGATCTGAAGCGGCGCGGCAAGGATGTCCGACGCTTCGTGCATGACCTCGAGGAATGGCTGATCCAGACCCTTGCCCAATTCGGTGTGAAAGGCGAAAGGCGGCAGGGGCGGGTCGGCATCTGGGTCAATCGCGGTGGTGGCCGCGAGGACAAAATCGCGGCCATTGGCGTAAGAGTCCGCCACTGGGTCAGTTTTCACGGCGTCGCCTTGAATATAGACCCCGATCTTGAACATTTCAGCGGCATTATCCCTTGTGGCATCCGCCAGCATGGCGTGACCTCGCTTTGGGACCTTGGCCATACGCCGACCCAGGACGAAGTCGACATGGCGCTGAAAACAAAGTTCTTCGAGGTCTTCGGCTCTTTTGGTTAGAGGCAGGTCCGGAAGAAAACGATCGGGGCTGTCTCAGGCGAATTCGGCGATCTTCTGATCCACGGAAAGGCTGTCCCCGGGCTTGGCATGGAGCTTGGCGATGACACCGTCACGTTCGGCCCGCAAAATATTCTCCATTTTCATCGCTTCAATCACGGCCACCACCTCGCCGGCCTTAACCTCCTGGCCCTCGCCGGCCGCCAAGGACACCAACAGCCCTGGCATCGGCGACAACAGATAGCGGGACATATCCGGCGCCGCTTTTTTCGGCATCAATTCAAATAATTTAGCGCCGACGGGACTCAACACGACGGCGTCCACCCGGCTTCCGGAATGGAACAGGCGATAGCCAAAACCCTGGCGATCAACCTGCACGACCACCTGATGGTTATTGTCGTCATTGACCACGCCACGGAACAAGGGATGACCGATATCCCAATCGGAATGAACGGTCATTGTCGGCCCGCCAAGATCCAATGAATAGCCACCGTCGATCGGCGTCATGGTCAAAGCAAAGGAAACCTGACCAAATAATACCACCCATTGGTCCGCCACCTTCACTTCATGGCCGGGCAATTGACCACTGATGGTGGCTTCGCGTTCCACATGCTTACGATGAACGAAGGCCGCCACTGCCGCCAGCAATCTGGGCTCATGAACAGGAAGATCCTCGGCATGAAAACCGTTGGGATATTCGTCAGCGATGAAATTCGTGGAAAGCTGACCCCGCACAAAACGCGGATGCGCCATTAACGCGGCGAGGAACGGAATATTATGATTGAGGCCACGGATACAGTATTCATCCAGAGCCTGGCGCATATGCCGAATG
>DUZC01000080.1 GCA_013349735.1 Rhodospirillaceae bacterium | reverse complement strand
GTCTTTATGGGATCTCCGGATTTCTCGGTTCCTATCCTGGACGCCCTGTTGCAGGCCGGCCATCAAGTCCTGATGGTATATTGCCAGCCGCCGCGTCCGGCCGGCCGCGGGCAACAGCCCAGACTGTCCCCGGTGCATTTGCGCGCGCTTGCTTTGGGAATTCCGGTCAGCACGCCGGTCAGTCTGAAAGCGGAAGACGCGCAGCAGGCCTTTGCCGGTCTTAAGGCGGATGCAGCGGTGGTTGCCGCCTATGGGCTTATCCTGCCGAAAGCCGTTCTCGAGGCCCCCCGCTATGGCTGTTTCAATGTCCATGCCTCGCTTTTGCCGCGCTGGCGGGGCGCGGCCCCGATTCAAAGGGCCATTCTGTCTGGTGACAGCGAAACCGGGATAACCATTATGCAAATGGACCAGGGGCTGGATACCGGAGACATGCTGTTGCAGGAAGCCCTGCCGATCGGTCCGACGACCGATGCCGGGCAGTTGCATGATGCCTTGTCCGCCATGGGGGCCCGGCTGATGGTCGAAGGCTTGGCGCAATTGCAGTCCGGTCGGCTGAGAAGGACGGTGCAGCCGGCGGACGGGGTTACCTATGCGGCAAAATTAAGCAAGGATGAGGCGCGCCTGGTTTGGCAGGAGTCGGCGGAGACCCTGGCGCGACAGGTGCGCGCTTTTCATCCCTGGCCCGGGGCTTGGTTCGAATTTAAAGGCGAACGTTTCAAGCTGCTGGCGGCCGAGATGGTCAGCGGCCAGGGACAGCCAGGCTTGGTACTTGATCAGGCACTCACCGTGGCCTGCGGCCGTAATGCTTTGCGGCTGCTGCGGATTCAGCGGTCAGGTCGCGCACCGATGGATGCGGCCAGCCTTTTGCGGGGCTATGATTTGCCCAGCGGTTGCTTGCTCGGATGATCCAGTATGCCGCGTTATCGTCTTAATATTGAATATGACGGGTCCAGTCTGGTGGGCTGGCAGCGGCAGATCAATGGGCCTTCCGTGCAAGGTTTGATTGAGCAGGCGGCGCAGCGTTTTTGCGGTGACGCCGTTGATGTGGTGGGCGCCGGGCGTACCGATTCGGGGGTTCATGCCCTCTGTCAGGTCGCTCATCTTGACTTCCAACGGCCCTATCGCACCGAGGAGGTGATGGGCGGGTTGAATTTCTGGTTGCGGGTCGAGACGGGGCAAAGTCCTGTGGCGATCACGGCGGCTTCCTTGGTCAGCGATGATTTTCATGCCCGGTTTTCCGCCATTGGTCGCCGCTATCGCTATCGCATTGTCAATCGGACAGCCCCCTTAGCCCTGGATATCGGGCGAGCCTGGTGGGTGCGTCGGCGATTGGACAGTGACATCATGCATCAGGCCGCCCAATCTTTGGTTGGCCGGCATGATTTCTCGACCTTTCGTGCCACAGCCTGCCAGTCGGCCTCTCCCGTTAAAACACTCGACCGTTTGGAGGTGGTGCGCACCGGCGATGAAATTGAAATCTTCGCGGCGGCCCGGTCCTTTCTGCACCATCAGGTCCGCAATATGGTTGGCAGCCTTAAGCTGGTGGGCCAAGGGAGATGGAAAATTGCTGATCTTGAACGGGCTTTGGCTGCCCGTGACCGTTGCCAAGGGGGGCCGACAGCGCCGGCCGGCGGGCTCTATCTGACCGAAGTCATTTATTGAGCTAAGCTATCGGTTACGCCGTCGATGATCAGTCCAAGCAGGAAATCGATAAGGACCAGAGCCAGAGCGTTGCCGCCTGGAATTTGCAATCCCCGCCTGGCGATGAACCAACCATAGGCGAAGAGCGCACCATTGATCACAAGCCATAAGAAGCGGATCGCCTCTGACGGGGTCCCATTGGCATTGTCGGCAAAGAAAAGAACCGGGATCCAGGCGATGCTTTGGGCCATCTGGAACCAGTTATAGGCGACCATATAGCTGAAATAGCGCTCGGAGCGATCGAGAAAGCGGCTGATGCGGACCATCAGCAAAGGAAAGGCCAGCCAACTGATCGCGTAGGCGATGGTCTGAAGCGAAAGATAACGCAGTGGCGCTTCGCTTTGCGCCGCGCTCATATGGCGGATCACCAGCAACAGCCAGACCGGCGCCGCAAAGGCGGCTGCCCAGAACGACTTCCAGAACCCGTTCAGGGTGGTGTCAAAAAACCCGAAGGCATCAGGGCGAAAACGAAGTATCGCGCCGATACCGGTCAATGCCCGGAAAAATTCGGCACGGGTCAGCATGGCGCTGCCGTCAACCGTTCAAGCAAACGATGATAAATTTTGGTCAGGCTTTCCAAGTCCTGCAAAGCAACGCGTTCCTGCGCCTTATGCATGGTTTGGCCCACCAGGCCAAATTCGGCCACTGGACAGAAGTCCTTGATAAAGCGGGCGTCCGAGGTGCCCCCCGACGTGCTGAGTTCCGCGGTTGTGCCGGTGACGTCCTGAATGGCCAGACCAAGCGCCTCGCTGAGGGGGCCGGGTGGGGTCAGGAAGCTTTCGCCGCTGACCTCAACCTGCAATTCATAAGGGCCGCCAACCGCGTCGAAATGACGGCGTAGCCAGGACTCTAGGCTGGTGCCGCTATGCAAGTCATTGAATCGAATATTGAACCGCGCCTCGGCGCGTCCGGGGATGACATTGGATGCCGCATTGCCGACATCGATACTGGTCAAAACTAGGCTCGAGGCCTGGAAATGGCGGCTGCCCTGGTCCAAAGGTTCTGCCGTGATGTTCTGAAGCATCCTAAGCAGACGAGGCAAGGGATTATCGGCAAGATGCGGGTAGGCGGTATGACCTTGGACCCCTGTCACGGTAAGCTGTGCCACCAGACTGCCCCGCCGCCCGATCTTGATCATTTCTCCCAGTCGCAAGGGGTTGGTCGGTTCGCCCACCAGGCAAAAATCAAGGCGCTCGCCCTTGGCTTCCAGCCATTGCAGGACCCGCTTTGTGCCATCCAGAGCGCGGCCTTCTTCATCGCCGGTAATCAGCAGGCTGATCGAAGCCTCGGGCGGCGGCCCGGCCGCCAGCAAACGGGCTACGGCTGCCACGAAACAGGCGATGGCCCCTTTCATATCGGTGGCGCCCCGTCCGTACAGATGGTGATCCAGGACTTCCCCGGAAAAAGGGGGCATCTCCCAGCCGGTCCCTACCGGTACGACATCGGTATGCCCGGCAAAGCAGATATTCGGTGCGCCCTGGCCTAGACGGGCATACAGATTTTCAATGCGCGGGCGCCCCTGATCGTCACCAAAAGCAAGCCGGGTACAATGGAAACCCAGTTGCACCAAAGTGGCTTGCAACAGGTCCATGGCCCCTTCGTCGGCCGGTGTGACGCTGGGGCAGCGGATCAGGGCCTGGGCCAGAGGCAGCGGATCGGTATAGGGGCCGGTCAATCGCGCAACAACTCGTTGATCGAAATTTTTGAACGCGTTTGCGCATCGACCCGTTTGACGATGACACCGCAATAAAGGCCAGGGCCAGGCGAGCCATCCGGCAAGGGCTTGCCGGGCATGGTCCCGGAAACCACCACCGAATAGGCGGGGACCCGACCCAGGAAGATTTCGCCGGTGGCGCGGTCGATGATTTTGGTCGAGGCCCCAAGATAGACCCCCATGGACAGTACCGCGCCGGTTTCGACGATGACCCCTTCGGCAACCTCGGCCCGGGCTCCGATGAAGCAATTGTCTTCAATGATGACCGGGCCGGCCTGCAGGGGTTCCAGCACGCCGCCGATGCCGGCACCGCCGGAAATATGGACATTGCGCCCGATTTGCGCGCAGGAACCGACCGTGGCCCAGGTATCCACCATGGTGCCTTCGCCGACATAGGCGCCAAGATTGACAAAAGAGGGCATCAGGACAACGCCCGGCGCGATATAGGCGGAATGTCGGACAATGCTGCCAGGCAAGGCGCGAAAGCCGGCCGCCTTGAAGCGGCTCTCGTCCCAATGACTGAATTTGCTTGGGACTTTGTCATACCAGGAGCCATTGCCCGAACCGCCGGGAATCAGCGTATTTTCATTCAGGCGGAAGGACAGAAGGACCGCTTTTTTAGCCCATTGATTCACTTGCCACTGGCCATCAATTTTCTCGGCGGCGCGCGCCTGTCCAGCATCCAAGGCGGACAGCACATGATCCACTGCTTCCCGGATCTCGCCGGCACTGGCGGAAGAAATCTCGGTCCGGCGCTCCCAAGCCTGGTCGATACAGCGGATAATCTCAGACGTAACCATTGTTCTTCGATCCTTCTCGTGTCCCGCTTACGAAATTTGCCCCGTCTGATCCCGGTTCCGGTCAAACCGTCGATCCATCCTGGGTAACGCTGTGGTCCTATCGTTTAGGCGCTAAACTGTCAAGAAACCCGGCCAGGTCATAAGTGACGTGATGGATATGGGGTTCCACTGCGGGGGCGCCGGGATGGCCCGTGTCCGGCGCGGGTTCGCAAACCAATATGGTGGCCATTCCGGCGGCGGCTGCCGGACGCAAATTGACCGCCAGATCCTCGAACATCGCGGCCTGCTGGGCTGGGATGCCATGACGCAGGGCCATGCGCAGATAGGTCTCGGCATTGGGCTTTGGCAGATAGTCGGCGGCCTCAATGTCAAAAATCCCATCGAAATGGTGGGCGATGGTCAACCGGGACAGCACTTTTTCGGCATGGTGCCGGGTGCCATTGGTAAAAATGATTTTTCGGCCGGGCAAGGCAGCCAGCGCCTGGTCCAACGCCGGTGTTGGCACCAGGACGCTATGGTCTATATCATGGACGTAAGATAGGAACGCCGAGGGCTCAAGCCCATGGGCCAGCATCAGCCCTCGTAAGGTGGTTCCATATTGGTGGTAATAGTGCTTTTGCAGCCGATGGGCCTCGTCCTGGCTAAGCTGCAGGGTTTCTGCAATGAAATGGCGCATGCGCGCGTCAATTTGCGGAAACAGGCTGCAGGACGCCGGGTAAAGCGTATTGTCCAGGTCAAAAATCCAGTGTTCCACCCGCTCAAGGCGGGGCGGGACGGGATAGGCGTCGGGGGGGCAAAATGCGGACATTCGTCGGGTAAACCCATACCTTCCGGCTGCTGAAGCTGTTACAATTGACCTGGATTAAAAACAATTGAACGATACTGTAGCTCTTTCAGACAGAGACTAAAGATGACCAGGCCTTTTTCCAAGGAAGGATTGTGACGGATGCAAGCCAGGAGCATCGACAAGGTTGTCCTGGCGGAATCGGCCTTGGCCTCTTTGCCAAACCCGGCCCTGGTCCTGCGAGGGGACGGCTCGGTCCTTTTTGCCAATCAGGCGGCGACCTCGCTTTCTCAGGTTCTTTCGCAAGAGCCGTTTGTCGCTGTTCTTAACCTGGTAAAAGCCTGTTTGGAAACCGGGCGTTCGCACAGTGACCGGCTTATGCTGCCCGGTCGGCTCGGGCCGATGCTGTTGGATGTCAGTCTTTTGCCTTGCGGCGAGGACCAGGTCCTGATGCTGGTGCGGGATATCACGCTTGAGAGCAATCTGCGCTCGACCTTGGTGGAGTCGCGTCAGCGCTACAAGGATCTGGTGGAAATCTCCAGTGATTTTGCCTGGGAGCTTGATGACGAGGGCCGCTTTATCTTCGTTTCGCCACGCGGTGCCCTGGGCCATCGCGCCGACCAATTGATTGGCCATCAGCCCGAGGAATTTTTGGTGGAACAGCCTGGGGTTGACGGTCTTTTGCCATTCCATTCCATGAAGCCGCAAGAGGAAGTGGAAATCTGGATGCGCAAGGCTGATGGTCAGGCAGCCTGTCTGCTGGTGTCCTCATCGCCGCTGCTCAATAACGAGGGACTTCGCCGCGGGGTGCGCGGCGTTTGTCGCGATGTGACCGGTGAGCGCGCCCGGGATGCGGCTCTGGCCCGGGCGCATAATCGGGAACGGCTGATCAGCTATATCGTCCAGGCCATCCGTGATGTGGTCGATCCCGCCGAAATTTTATCTGCTGCGGTCGAGGCCACGGTTGGGGCATTGGGGGCCGCCGGCGGCCAGGTCTTCCGCTATGACGCCAGTCGCTTCATCCCAGCGGCCAGCTATGGAATTGTTACTGTGGCGACTGAGGTTTTGGCGGTCCTGGCCAGTCAGGACGTTTTTATCGGCCAGATTGAAGGCAGACTGGCCTTGGCGGCGGTGACCCGCCATCACCATAAGATCAATGGGTCGGTGGTGCTGTGGCGTGAAGCGGATGGTATCCCCTGGGGTGAAGACGAACAGGCCATGCTGGATGACGTGGCCAACCAGATTGGATTGGCCAATGAGCAAATCGCCAATCACGAGCGCATTGTTACCCTGTCGCGAACCGATGCCCTGACCGGGCTTTTTAATCGTCGGGCCTTCTTCGAAGAATTAAGCCGTCGCTTCACCCGCCTGGCCCGGGACAACCGCTCGGCAGCCTTGATCTATGTGGATCTCGATAATTTCAAAGCGGTCAATGATGTTCATGGGCATAAACGCGGCGACGAGGCCCTGCAGGCTGTTCGCGATATTCTGATCCGGCATAGCCGCCCTATCGACCTGGTCGCGCGCCTGGGGGGCGACGAATTTGCGATTTGGCTCGAGGGAGCGGACAAGGAGATCGCCATCCGCCGCTGCCAGGAAATTCTGGATGCGGCGAGCGAACTCTCGGTCTTCTCTGGCAGTCCGGACCGCCGGTTGACCCTGTCCCTGGGGGTGGCGGTGCATGAACCGTCGTCCCTGGAACATCAGAATGACCTTTTGGCGCGCGCCGATGCCGCCATGTATGCGGTAAAGCGACAGGGCAAAGGTACCTACCGACTTGCAGAGAATGAAGAAACTGTGTCGCAGGGCGGAACGCCATGAACGGACTTTTTGACCGATTGCGCGGCCTTTGGCGGGGCCAAGGCCCAACGAAAGAGCAGCCCGCTCAGGATGTCGAGCATGATGCGCTCAGCTATGAGCAAGCCAGGGAACTGGCCCGCCATCAAGATCCCAATATTCGTCGCCAATTGGCACGCCGCTCGGATTTGCGCCCGGAAATCCTATTTTTTCTGGCCGATGATCCGGAAGCCCTGGTCCGCCGCGAGATTGCCGCGAATCGGGCGACCCCCGCCCATGCAGACTACCGCCTGGCGGCTGACGCGGACCCTTCCGTCCGTGGTGATCTGGCTCTGAAAATCGCCCGTCTGGCGCCCAGCCTATCGGCAGACGAACAGGACCGGCTGCGCCATCTGACCTATGATGCCTTGCAACTGCTGGCCCGGGATCAGATCACCCGGGTTCGTCAGATTCTTGCCGAAGCCTTGAAGGATGTGGCGCATGCCCCGCCCGAGGTGATCAGGCGTCTGGCCCATGACAGTGAATTGGCGGTGGCATCCCCAATTCTTGAGTTCTCGCCGGTTTTGACCGACGAAGATTTGCTGGAAATTATTCAGAATGTGCCGGTGGCCGGAGCCCTTTCCGCCATTTCCCGGCGCTCGGTGGTCGCGGCTCCGGTCGCCGATGCCATCGCCAGCTCGGACGATAACGAGGCCATTGCCGTGCTCTTGGCCAATCCCAGTGCCCAAATCCGCGAGGAAACGCTGGATCTTTTGTTGGAACGGGCTCCGGAAAATGAACCCTGGCATGCGCCGATGGTCCATCGGCCGCATTTGTCGGCGCGCGCCGTCAATCGTCTGGCCAATTTCGTGGCGGATTCTCTGCTCAAGACATTGGAGCAGCGGGATGATTTTGATGGCGCCACGAAGGCGGCGGTGGCCCAAGCGGTGCGGCGCCGTGTTGAGGGGGGTGGGCTGGAGATGGCCGACTTTCATCATCATGGTGAAAGTGAGGTCAAGCAGACCACAGCGCCCGGTTCAGCCTGGGAGGCAGCCCGGCATATGCACTTGGTGGGCGGTATCACCGACCAGATGATCCGCGACGCGCTGGCGGCCATGGATATTAATCTGGTGATGAATGCCTTGGCGGTGGGGGCTAATTTGCCGCTTGAGGTGGTGCAGAAAATCGTCGCGTCACAAAGCCCCAAGGGCATGACCGCTTTGGCTTGGCAGGTCGGTTTAAGCCCCAAGACCGCGGTGACCCTGCAAACGCAATTGGCAAAAATTGCCCCTTCCGATGTCCTGAAGCCCCGCCCCGGAACCCATGTTTATCCCTTGGGGCCCTCTGAGATGCGATGGCAGCTGGACTTCTTTTCCAGCGCCGCCTGTGGGGCGCGGCACGGGGGATCCTAGAGTGCTTCAGTTTTAAACTGAAGCACTCTAGGGGCCCTGTGCGAACGAAAAATCTCCGATTTTTCAATGCTCAAGCGCCGCTCGGGGTAACAGGGGCAAAACCCCGGGCACTCAAGCTGGGTAACG
>DUZC01000079.1 GCA_013349735.1 Rhodospirillaceae bacterium | reverse complement strand
CGTTACCCAGCTTGAGTGCCCGGGGTTTTGCCCCTGTTACCCCGAGCGGCGCTTGAGCATTGAAAAATCGGAGATTTTTCGTTCGCACAGGGCCCCTAGAGTGCTTCAGTTTAAAACTGATGCACTCTAGGCTAATTTACCGGCTATTTCGGCCACCCGCTGGCCAAACAGCTTGGCGGTTTCAAGGTCGCCCGGCAGCATTTCGTCCGGCTTGCTGTCCGAGGGCGACTGGGCCATGGCCCCCGCGAAGGAGCCGACGAAATTGATGTCATTGCGCTGGGCGGCTTTGCTGTTCGAAGGCATCATGCCGGTCCCGACCCAGATACCGCTATGCTGCATGGCCAAAGTGAAAAGGTAATGCAGTGTGGATAGCTTGTCGCCGTTCATGGTGGCGCTGTTGGTGAAGCCGGCGAAGAGTTTATTTTTCCAGGCCTGGCTAAACCATGGCTTGCTGGAAGCGTCGGCGAATTTTTTGAACTGCCAGCTGACACTGCCCATATAAGTTGGGCTGCCCATGATGATAGCGTCGGCCTGGCTCAGGCTTTCCCAGCCGTTTTCAGGCAAATTTCCTTCCGCATCAATGGCCAGCAATTGAGCCGACGCCCCCTCGGCGACGGCCTGTGCCATGCGTAGTGTGTGGCCATAGCCAGAATGAAAAACAACGACGATTTTGGCCATGCGTTCTCTCCTTAACCATGGATGTGCAAATTTCGCAGGGATAGTCTGCGGCGGCGGGCCGGTTCTGACAATCTAGCAAACAGTCATTTCACCGGTGTGGATTTGGCAACAATCCTTGGCGGCTTCAGCCAGCCAGTCACATGTCCAGGACAGGGCGGCCTCTAGATTGTCTTTGGCCTCTGGGCTTAAGCCCGCGCCCAGTTCAAAGGAGGTTCCGCGGATGGCCAGCAAATGGCAGCTCGGTAGCGGAGCGGTTTGAACGGTTTGATAGACCTGCATCACCGCCTGCGGCGACAGACGATGGCTGGCGAGATTGGCCGCGGGATTGGCGCTGATTTCGCTGATGGCGAAGGGAGGGGCGCCGTTTTCGGCGCAGGCATCGACGAACAGGACCCGCCGGCGCCCCTGCAGATCAAGGGCATGTTCGATCTGCAACTGAAAGTCGGTCAAGAGCGCGATGGCGCCCCATTCCGGATGATCGGCCTGCATCGAAGCAATTTGCTCCAGCAATAAGGGCGCCAGGGCGTCGTCACCGCGGCTTGGGTTTCCCCAACCCAAAAGAAGGGTAGGGGCGACGGGGTCAGTGCTGGCGAAGGGTCCCTTGTTCATCTTTGGTCATTCGCTGAAGAACGGTGCCATCGGCATCCATTAAGGTAACATCCAGCGGCATTTGCCCCAGAGCATGGGTGGCGCAGGACAAACAGGGGTCGAAGCAGCGGATCGCCACTTCAATATGGTTCAGCAACCCTTCGGTTAGTTCACGGCCATTGAGATATTTCTTGGCAACGTCGCGTACGGCCAAATTCATCGGCGTATTATTATGGGTCGTCGAGACGATGAGATTGGCATAGGTCACCAGGTCATCTTCATTGACCCGGTAATGATGGAACAAACTGCCGCGCGGTGCTTCGATGACACCAATCCCTTCCTGGCAGCGCGGTCCGCTGGCGAGCAGGTCCTGGCCCAAAAGATCATCATCCAGCAAAAGCTGGGAAATGGTTTCGGCGGCGCACAGCATCTCGATCATGCGGGTCCAGTGGAAGGCCAGGGAACCATGGGCCGGGGTGCCGTGGCCATGGGAGAGAAAGTCCAAACGTTCCGCCTCGGCCAGGGGCGTTGGCATGCGGTCACAATTCTGCACCCTGGACAGCGGGCCTACCCGATACCATCCCTTTTCTTCACCCAAACTGGTGATAAAGGGAAATTTCATATAGCTCCAGGGTTTGACCCCTTCGGTTAGCAAGTCATTATAGCCCTGGTAGCTGACCTGATCAAAAATGATGGCGCCGTCTTTGTCTCTTGCCCGCAAAGCGCCGTGGTAAAAATCCAATGTGCCATTGGCGTCGACCAGGCTCATCATGCTGGCGGGGACATCGGCAAAGCCATCGTAGAGAATGGCGTTCTGAAGATGCAGTCGTTTGATCATCTGGACGGCTTCCTGGCTCCAGGCCACCACCTGTTGGATATCGCCAAGCAGATAGGCGCGCTCTTCCGAAGTCAGGGCCTTGTTGACGCCGCCGGGGACAGAACCGGTTCCATGGACCCTTTTGCCGGCCGTGACACGGATCACTTCCTGGCCGAATTTACGTAGCAGCACGCCTTTTTTGGCAATATCCGGGTTAGCCAGAGCGACTCCGACGATATTGCGTTTGGCCGGATCCGAGGCAAAGCCGAACAGGAGATCGGGCGAGGAAAGATGGAAGAAATGCAGGGCATGCGACTGCAGCATCTGGCCGTAATGCATCAGCCGGCGGATTTTTTCGGCGGTCGGGGTCAGGGTGGTGGCGCCGACAATCATATCCATGGCCTTCGAGGCGGCCAGATGATGTGAAACCGGGCAAATCCCGCAGAGGCGTTGGACCAGCACCGGAACTTCCCAATAGGGCCGACCTTCGATGAATTTTTCGAAACCACGGAACTCGACAATATGCAGGCGGACCTGATGCACTTGATGGGCTTCGTCGAGCAAGATGGTGACCTTGCCATGACCTTCAACGCGCGAAACCGGTTCAATGACAATCCGGCGCAGAGCTTCAGGGTTTTGGGCGGTCTCAAGTTCGAAAGCGTGGGGCATCGCTGGAACTGGCTCCCTCTTCAATCATAATGGATCAGACCATGGCCCAGCGACGGGGTGCGCCCCGCCAGCAGGTCGGTCAGAAACTTCCAGATAGCATCGCCCGATGGGGGGCAGCCCGGCAGGAAATAGTCAATCTTGACGACTTCATGCAAAGGATGGACGGCGTTAAGCAACAGCGGAATTTCCGGGTCGTTGGGAACCTGGACACCGCGTCCTGGCAAGGCATAGACGGCGGCCAGGATATCCCCGATATCCAGGCTGTTGCGCTGGGCCGGCAAACCGCCATTGATGGCGCAGGCCCCGATGGCGATAAGAATTTTACAGTTCTTGCGGAATTCGTGCAGCACATGCACATTTTCAGCATTGCAGACTCCGCCTTCGATAATGCCGACGTCGCAATGGGGACTGCAATGTTTGATATCGGTAATCGGAGAGCGGTCAAACGCGACCAGATCAATCAGGTCCAGCAGGCGTTCGTCGATATCCAGTAAAGACATATGGCAACCGAAACAGCCGGCCAAGGATGTGGTGGCCACCAGCAATTTCGGTTTGACGGCAGGGGCGGCGGCGTTCATCAGACCTGCTCCTTGACCGGTGCGTATTGTTCCGCATGGGCGTTGATAGGGTTCTGATCAAAGCGTCTTTGGCCATAAGGCGTTTCAAAGCCATGCCGCTTGTGCAAGATCACGCCGACCGGGCAGACATTGGCGGCCTTGTCGGTGGCGGAAAAATTGGTATCCCCCAATTTACCGCTCTCGGCGTTACAGATCAGATGTTTGCTATGGCCGCGCCCTGACAGGGAAAAGACATGTTTTTTGTCGACTTCGGCGCTGGCGCGAATACAGAGCTCGCATAAAATGCAGCGATTTAGGTCAAGTAAAATATCGGGGTGTGACGCATCAACTTCGCGCTTGGAGAAATATTGCGGAAAATGTGGGTTCATAACCCCAAGGGCATAGGCAAGTCCTTGCAGCAGACAGCTGCCACTTTTTTCGCAAGATGGACAAAAGTGATTGCCTTCAACCAAAAGCATTTGGATCAGGGTTCGCCGCAAATCCAACAGTTCAGGAATATTGCTTTCCACATGCTGACCGGCTTGGGCCGGGGTGGTGCAGGACGCCGCCGCCCGGCCGGGTATCTTGATGGTTTGTCCGTCCTCGGTGGCGATGGTGCGGCTGTCGATGCGTACCGTGCAGAGCTTGCACGATCCGTGCGGCTTGAATTCGGGATGGTAGCAAAGATGCGGAATATATTTTCCTGCGGTTAACGCCGCCTGAATGATGGTTTGCCCCGGTGTGAAGGGGATCGCCTCGTCATCAAGGAAAAAACAGTTTGTCTCTTGTGTGTCACTCATGCCGGATCTCCCAGCTTGGTGCCGATACCCTGCTTTGATTTGCGATGGTCTAAATGAAAATGGGCGCCGGGGTCGTCGCGGCCCGTCACATCACGCATTCGGGAAAGGGCCTGATCGAGATCGAAGGCGGGTTCAAAATCACGGGAATTAAGCCGTAACTCAAAGGAGGGGCGAAACTTCTGCAAGCTGTCGGCGACGCAATTGCCGGCGGTTTGACCGAGCCCGCAATGGCTGGCGGTCCTCAGAGTCCGGATGATCCGCCAGATATCATTGATGTCATATTCGCCGCCATGACCATCGCGGATCTTGTCCAGAGCATTGCACAGCAAAGAGGTGCCAACGCGGCAGGGGGTGCAGAAGCCGCAACTTTCATTGGCAAAGAAATGCGCAAAATTATGGGCGACGGCGAACATGTCACGGCTGTTGTCAAAAACCATGAACGAGCCGCCTGTAGGAATATCTTCAAAGGCCAGGCGCCGGCCGAACTCGTCGGGCGCGACACAAAGCCCCGAGGCACCGGCAATCTGGCAGGCCTGGGTATTGCGGGCGCCACAATCAGCCAGTACCTGGGCGACGGTGACGCCATAGGGATATTCATAGATGCCCGGCCATTGGCAGTCGCCGGACACCGATAATAACTTGGTGCCTGCGGACTTAACGGTGCCGACCGCCTTGTACCAATCAGCCCCCTTGGCCGCGATAAGCGCCGCAGCGGCCAGGGTTTCAACATTGTTGACAGCGGTGGGTTGGCCCAGGAAGCCTTCGGTGACCGGAAAAGGCGGTCTCTTGCGGGGAACGCCACGCTTGCCTTCAAGCGATTCCAACAGGGCGGTCTCTTCGCCGCAGATATAGGCTCCGGCGCCAAGATGAATTTCTATATCGAAATCAAAGCCCATGCGGCCCTGAATGCTTTTGCCCAGCAGTTGGCTTTGGCGCCTTTTTTCCAAAACGGCGTTCAGGGGGCCAAGCAGATAGCGATATTCGCCGCGCAGATAGACAAAGCCCTTACGAGCGCCGACGACATAAGCGGCAACCGTCATGCCTTCAAAGACCAGATCGGCAAAGGACGACAGCAATACGCGGTCCTTGAAGGTGCCCGGCTCGCCTTCGTCGGCATTGCAGACGACATAATGCTGGGGATTCTCGCCACTGCCCACGGCATTGCGGCAGAAGTCCCATTTCTGGCCGGTGGAGAAGCCTGCCCCGCCGCGACCGCGTAATCCGGAGGCTTTGATGGCATCAAGCACAGATTGGGGGTCGGTCATGGCCCGCAAGGCATCCCCGGGAGCCATCTGGTTGCCCAGCAGCAAATCGCGACGGCGAATATTGTCGTCCACTTTAAAAAAGTCTGCGGGCCATTCGCTCACGGGGGTTTTCTGGCGGATCAAGGCGACGACCTGATCGACCCGCTCACTGGTCATATGCGTCACGGGCAAAGCGTTAACCAGGATGGCGGGTCCCTGATCGCTCATCCCCGTGCAGGAGGTGGTGTCCACGCTGACCAGTTGGTCGGGGGAAACCTCGCCCGGTTTCAGCCACAGCTTTTTGCACATCCGGCCCATCAGATCGCCGCTGCCGGCCATCTGTTCAATGATATTGTCACTCCACAAGACGCGGTAGCGCCCCAAAGGCCTCTGATGAAAAAAGTGATAAAACCCGGCGACGCCTTCCACTCTGGCGCGCGGCAAGCGGGTGCCGGCGGCGATGGCGGTAAGGGTGGACGGAGACAACCAGTCCAATTCTTCCTGCACTTCGCGCAGGATCTGCATCAGATAAACCGGATCATGGCGATAGCGGGCCAGAACGGTGGCGATGACGTCTGACTGTCTGGTTTCGGCCGCGTCGGAATGCACGGGTGGCATCGGCAACCTCCTCTCTTCTGCGCTTTGGCAGCTATTTTTTGTAGTATGACAGAGACCCGAGGAAAAGCATTACCCCCTTTGGTAAATATTTCAGGCTAACGAACCCGGCGCTTTTTCACGGGCGGTGGGCGACGACCGTAAAGGTCGTCCTCTTCCTCTTTGGGGGCTTGCCGGTTCGCCAGACGGATCAGAAAAGCCAATGCCAAAGGGGGGCCAAGTATGGCCGCGACTTTCTCGATCCAAAGCACAAAACTTTGACGGTGCTTAGCAAGGATTGCCGCCTCTTTACATTCATAGCGCTGTTTAAAGCTGCCGCCGCAATTTTGCATGCGGGCTTCAACCTCCGGCGATTTGAAGCCAAACTGGTCCGGATCGACATCAAAAAAAGCGGTGTAAATAGAAACGATGATCCAAAGAGTGCTGGCAATGATGCCCACCCATTTGAGCGCTTTTTGTGTATTCATCTTTTGCACGAATAACACCCCATTTTTGGCAAAGTCTTCGCGCCCCCGCAACGTTATCATGGCCGGCTCCTCTTTCTAGCACAAGCGCTCTGTCGACGGGAGAGCCATCATCAATCTGGCGATTTGCTGCTCCGGTGCTGGAAATTCTTGTCGCAACAGCGTATATGCAGGCCCTTACCGCCGAATTTTGCACAGAGGACTGTCATGACTGAGAAGTGGACCCCGGAGAGCTGGCGCAGCAAGCCGATCCAGCAGGTGCCGGATTATCCCGATCAGGCCAAACTGACGGCGGTTGAAGCGCAGCTGCGGACTTACCCGCCGCTGGTGTTCGCCGGTGAGGCCCGCCGCCTCAAGGCCCATCTGGCCAAAGCGGCAGAAGGTAAGGCGTTTGTGCTGCAGGGCGGGGATTGCGCGGAAAGCTTTGCCGAATTTCATGCCAATAACATCCGTGACACCTTCCGTGTGTTATTGCAGATGGCGGTGGTGTTGACCTTTGGCGCCGCCTGCCCGGTGGTCAAGGTTGGGCGCCTGGCCGGTCAGTTTGCCAAGCCGCGTTCGGCTCCGTTCGAGGAATTGGGAGGGGTCTCTTTGCCCTCTTACCGCGGCGACATGATCAATGGCATGGATTTTACCAGTGACGCCCGCAATCCCGATCCCGAGCGGCTGGTGCGGGCTTATAATCAATCCGCCGCCACTTTGAATCTGTTGCGGGCTTTTGCCCAGGGCGGCTATGCCGATTTGCATAAAGTGCATCAGTGGAATCTTGGCTTTGTCGCCGGTAATTCCGGGGCACGCTATGCCGATCTCTGTGCCCGGCTCGATGAAACCCTGGCCTTCATGGAGGCCTGCGGCCTGACCTCGGAGACCACCCCGCAAATCCGCGAGACGGATTTCTTTACCAGTCACGAATCGCTGATTTTGCAATATGAACAGGCTTTGACCCGGGTCGATTCCACGACCGGCGATTGGTACGACTGTTCCGCGCATATGCTGTGGATCGGGGATCGCACCCGACAGGCCGATGGCGCCCATGTCGAATTTCTGCGCGGGGTTGGCAACCCGGTCGGTTGTAAAGCCGGTCCGACCACCTCGCCCGACGATCTGCTGCGTCTGATCGATATTTTAAACCCGGCCAATGAGCCGGGGCGTCTGACCATAATCACCCGGATGGGGGCGGATCAGGTCGAGGTCAAATTGCCGCCCTTGCTGCGTGCGGTCAAACGGGAAGGACGTTCGGTGGTTTGGCTGTCCGATCCAATGCATGCCAATACGGTTAAAATGGGCGACTATAAAACGCGGTCCTTTGACCGGATCCTGGCCGAAGTGAAAAGCTCGTTCGCCGTGCATCGGGCAGAAGGCACCAAGGCGGGCGGCGTGCATTTTGAAATGACGGGCCAGGATGTCACCGAATGTATCGGCGGCACGCAGGCCATTACCGAAGCGCGTCTGGGCGATCGCTATCATACCCACTGCGACCCCCGGCTTAACGCCACGCAAGCGTTGGAGCTGGCCTTTCTGATCGCCGAAAGCCTGAAGGACGAGCGGTCGCAGGGCCGCACTGTCGCGCAGGCATCCTAGCTCAAGATTCTGACGCTTGGTGTTCACTCGGTCGGCTTGACCACCACCATTCCCTTCATTTGCGGGTGAAGGCCGCAGACATAAGGATAGCTTCCAACCTCGTCATAAACTTTGCTGAAGCTTTCCCCGGTATCCATCGGCGGTGAACGGAGTTTCTTGTCGACGGTTAAAACCGTGTGCGGCGTTTCGTCGCTATTTGTCCAAGTTACTTTGCTTCCCTTGGGCACCGTTACCTCAGTTGGCGTAAAGCTATAGTTATGAATCAGGACGGTCACGTCTTTGCCTTCGGCCGTTGCTCGGAACGGCAACCAGCCGATCGCGCTCATCGCCAGCAAAGCAAAAAGAAATCGGGTCAT
>DUZC01000078.1 GCA_013349735.1 Rhodospirillaceae bacterium | reverse complement strand
CTTGGGCGGAGGTGACCATGACTCCTGTGTTGCTGCAGACCGGGGCCGTGATCTTTATCAATTTGCGCAGCCTGTCGCGCCGGTTTTGGATGTCCTTATCGACGGTTGTCGCCATTGCTTTGGTGGTGTCCGTTTTGCTGGCCTTTCTCGCGATGTCGGCGGGTTTCCGTCATACCATCCGCGGGGCTGGGTCCCCGGAAATAGCCCTTATCATGCGTCCCGGCTCCGAGGCCGAGATCAACAGCGCCCTTGCCAAGGAACAGCTGCGCCTGATCGAAGAGGCGCCGGGCATTGCGTTCGAGGGGGGCAAGCCCTTGGTGTCCGGGGAACTCTATCTGGTGGTCGATGGACGGAAACGACAAGGCCATAGCAAAGCCAATTTACCCTTGCGGGGCATCGGCGCGGAAGGGCTGGCTTTGCGGCGGGGCTTTCATATCACCCAAGGTCGGATGTTTCAGCCGGGTTTGAATGAAATTGTGGTCGGCAGTGGATTGCTTAAGGAATTTGAAGGCTTTGAACTGGGCAAACAGATTCGCTTTGGAACCGGAGAATGGACGATTGTCGGGGTTTTCGATGCCGGCGGCACGGTCCTTGAGTCCGAATTATGGGCCGATGCCGCGGTGGTGCAAAGCTACTTTCATCGCGAGAATTATTATCAAACCGTCCGCATCCGCCTGCAAAGCGAAGCGGCCCTGGGCCAATTGCGCAGCTATCTCGAGAACGATCCACGATTGAAATTGGAAGTCATCAGCGAAGCGGACTATTTCGCTAAGCAGGCGTCGCGGACCTCGGATCTGATTTTATATCTCGGTTGGCCGCTGGCGCTGGCCATGGCCTGTGGTGCCTTGGCCGGCGCTCTTAACACCATGTATAATTCGGTGGCGGCGCGCGCCCTGGAAATCGCCACCTTGCGGGCCATAGGTTTTGGGGGCATTCCCGTTTTTCTTGGGACCTTGGCCGAGTCCATGGCTCTGGCGGTGATCGGTGGCCTGATTGGATCGGCGGCCGCCTATGTTCTTTTCGACGGTCTGACAGCGTCAACTTTGGGCGGAAGCTTTACGCAGGTGGTTTTCAACTTCCGGCTGACCTCCACACTGGTGGTCCAAGGTTTTATCCTGGCTTTGGGTGTTGGTCTGCTGGGGGGCGTGTTCCCGGCGTTCAGGGCAATTCGATTGCCGATCGCCTCAGCCTTGCAAGGGTAACTCTTCCATAGAAGACATCACCTGCAGATAAGGGAAATATTTGCGATCCTCGATCAGGATATGCTGCACAACGACATCATAGGCCAGAAAATTGAATAAATCGCCGAGGGCCAGGTTGCCCTGTTCATAGCTTTTCTTCAACTCCGCCGTCTGACCCAATAAATGCTGATGAATGGCATCATGACTGTCGGAATCGGGGAAGCCGATAGCGCGAAAAACCGCCTCTTCGAAATAAAAATGTTCGGTAATATCGCCCAACAGGGTCTCGATCATCGCGGTGATTTCAGCTTTAGGGCGACCGCTTATCACCGCATTCAGAAGATCGTTACCGCTATAGAAAAGCTGGCGATGCTGGTCATCAACGCCTTGATGGCCACATTCATACTGTTTGCGCCAGATCAGTTCAAAGATTCTGGCATCGAGCGCGCCAAGCATCACTTCGCTTCCTTCATCCACCGCGTCCCAGGCCAATTGGTTGCGGCCATTATTCTTGGCGCGATAGGTGGCGGCATCGGCACGGGCCAGCCAGGACTCCCAGCTTTCCCTGGGCCGGCATTCGGCAATGCCAAAGCTGGCGGTAATGCTTTCAGCAAAGGCGAAGTGGTGCTCCATCAACTCGACGCGGATGCGCTCGGCCAGCAGGCGGGCAATGGTCAAACCGCTATTGGGCAGCACGATGACAAATTCTTCGCCGCCCCAGCGCCCAAAAAGGTCGGTTGAGCGCATACAGCGGCGAACAATGCCGCAGAATTCTTTTAACACGTCATCGCCGATGGCATGTCCGAAACTGTCATTGACCTTTTTGAAGTGGTCGATATCGGCAAAAACCAAAGAGACCGGATGACCATAACGGGTCCAGCGCAATAGCTCCTCACGCGCGCGTTCCTCCATGCGCCCCCGGTTCCAAACACCGGTTAAAGGGTCTCGATCGGCCTGGCCCATCAGCGACGCCATGTAAAAGACCTGGATCGCGCCAGCCAGGACATAGACGCCCAGAACCAGACAATCGGTCAGAAAGAGGCTGATCAGATGGGGGCTATTGCCCGGTTCCTGGCTAAGCGGCGCCACAATGGCAACGACAATCACCAAAAAGCCCAGCAACAGGCTTTCGCTGACCACCAGAGGAAAGACGCCAATACCGGCCAACACCAGCAAGGGGATCGCTTCATAAAGTTTATGATTGATGAGGGCCAGGGCCCCGTTCAGAGGCTGTGCGGCGATGAATTGGGCGGCGACAAAAATCGTCATCGGGCAGGCCAGCATCAGCGCCAATAGCCCCAAGGCTTCGCCTCGAGACCGAAGACGGGGAATGGCAACCGAGGACAAAATAAGCAGAACGGCGGCTGACAGAACCCGCAGCAGAGCCATCAGATGCCAGGAAGCGGTTTCCATGGAATTGGCATCAAGGATAATCCAGAGCAGCGTCGGGACGATGAAGGCGGACGCAAACAATTGGACGCGGCCGCTGATGACGGCCATCCGATGGCGGGTCACATGGGAGGGATGGCCGGCTGAAAAGCAAACCTCAGCAATTTGCTCCAGCGTTTGCCGGCTCATTAACAGTCCCAAAGTGCGGCCGAGCTGGCTTAACATTTTTTAAACACCGGCCTTATCGGCGGATCAGGCCGCCAATTACGCGGGAACCTTTGGCAGTTCAGCCAAGGCCTTGTCCAAAGCCGCCCGATCAAAAGCAACGTCTTTCAAGCTGCCGGCAAAAAAATCGGTATAGGCCTGCATGTCAAAATGACCATGACCGGAAAGGTTGAACAAGATGGTCTCGCTTTTGCCCGATGCTTTGCAGCGCAAGGCTTCGTCAATGGCGGCGCGCACCGCATGGCTGGATTCCGGCGCTGCAACGATCCCCTCGGCGCGGGCCAGTTGGACGGCGGCGCTGAAACATTCGGTCTGGGCATAGGCCCTGGGTTCGACCAGCCCCTGTTCGATGACATGGCTGACCAGGGGCGCCATGCCATGATAGCGCAAACCACCGGCATGAAAGCCTGGCGGCATGAAGGTCGAACCCAGCGTGTGCATTTTTACCAGGGGCGTCAAATGGGCGGTGTCGCCGAAATCATAGGCATAGCGCCCCTTGGTCATCGTGGGACAGGCGGTCGGTTCGACGGCAATTACCCGGGCGCTGCAGCGGCCTGCCAGTTTCTCGCGCAGGAAGGGAAAGGCGATACCGGCGAAATTACTGCCGCCACCGGCGCAGCCGATGACGACATCCGGTGCTGCGCCGGCATCGGCCAGTTGCAGCATCGCCTCTTCGCCGATGATGGTCTGATGCAGCAGGACATGGTTCAGCACCGAGCCCAGCGCATATTTGGTGTCGTCCCGTTGTGCCGCCATTTCGACCGCTTCGGAGATGGCAATTCCCAGGGATCCGCTGCTCTCCGGTGTTGCGGCAAGAATAGCCCGTCCTGAATTGGTCAAAGGCGAAGGGCTGGGGATGCAGGTGGCGCCATAGGTCTCCATCAGGGCGCGCCGATAAGGCTTCTGCTGATAGCTGATTTTGACCATATAGATTTCAACTTCGAGTCCGAACAAGCTGCCGGCGAAGGCCAGCGAGGACCCCCATTGACCGGCCCCGGTCTCGGTTGTCAGACGTTTGACGCCCGCTTGCTGATTGTAAAAAGCCTGTGCCACCGATGTGTTGGGCTTATGGCTGCCGGCCGGGCTGACGCCTTCATATTTGAAGAAGATCTTGGCCGGCGTATCCAGAGCTTTTTCCAGCCGGCGGGCACGGATCAGCGGGGACGGCCGCCATAGGCGGTAAATCTCACGGACAGGTTCGGGAATGTCGATCCAGCGTTCTGTCGAAACTTCCTGGAGAATAATCTCCATGGGAAATAAGGGGGCCAGATCGCTGGGGCCGAGCGGCTGCAATGTACCCGGATGCAAGGGGGGCGGGGGCGGCACGGGCAAATCGGCCACAAGATTGTACCAAGCCTTTGGCGTGCGTTCTTCGCTCAAAAGATATTTTACCGTGTCGCCCATAGCGCTTCCTGTTCCCAAACCGGTCTGAAAAATCTCGTTTGCTTTTACCGCGAAGCGGGTGCGGATGCCAACAATTGCGATGGGGTTTTATCACAAATGAAAAGGGCGCGGGAATGACCCGCGCCCTTGGTCGGACCGATCTGGCAGAGATCAGCCGCGCAGCGATTCGTACTTTTTCTGCAATTGATCGCGCGATTCAGCATGGGCGGGATCGCCGATAATGCAATCCGCCGGGCAGACGACCTTGCACTGAGGCTCGTCATGGGCACCAACGCATTCCGTGCAACGATTGGGGTCGATCACATAAATTGCTGCGCCGGCCTTGATCGCCTTGTTGGGACATTCTGCAACACAGGCATCACATCCGGTGCAGTCTTCAGTAATAAGCAGGGCCATGGTCTTGTCCTTCCGCCTCGATAGTTAGGTCTGTTTTCTTGTTGCCGATGTCGCCAAGTGAGTCATTCCCGGCGCCAAACGGCTCGTCATTAACACGGCCTCGATTTTTGGTCGATGGATTTCCGCATGGCTGCGGCGATTGGCCTGTCAAAATAATTAGTTCAATTTCATGGATTTGATCAGCAGGGGAACATTGTGGTCGAACATTTTCAAATAGCTGTCGGCTTCCCCACCATCCAGCGAAAGTGAATCGGAGTATAATGTTCCGCCAACAAACGCACCGGTTTCCTTGGCCAGCATGTCGATCAGGCGCGGATTGGTCATGTTTTCAATAAACAGTGCCTTGATACCCTCGAGCTTAATTTGTTTGATCAATTTTCCTATCTGGGCGGCCGTCGGCTCGCTTTCCGTGCTTAATCCCGCCGGGGCCAGAAAGCGGATGCCATAGGCGCGACCAAAATAGCCAAAAGCATCATGCGAGGTGATGATTTTGCGCTGATCAACCGGAACCTTGGCGATCTGTTCGCGGACCCAATTATCTAAAGCCATCACTTGAGCGCGATAGGCTTCCGCCCTCTGATGGTATAGCGCGGCCCGGGCCGGGTCGACCTGGACCAATCCTTGTTCAATATTGCGAATATAGATCTCAGCATTTTTAAGATCTTGCCAGGCATGGGGATCGGCCAGGCTTTTACCGGCTTCACTTTTCATAGAGGCCGGGTTGATGCCCTCGCTGCTGATGACCGTTATCCCGTGATAGCCCGAGGCGCGGATCAGCCGTTCCATCCATCCTTCCAGACCCAGGCCATTGACGACCACCAGAGTGGCTTCGCTCAGCATTTTCACATCCGCCGGACGGGGCTGATAGACATGGGCGTCCTCGCCCGGGCCGACCAGCTGCCTGACCGTGACGGCATCGCCGCCGATTTGACGCACCATATCGCCCAGAATGCTGAAGCTTGCCACCACAGGCAGTTTTGCTTCCTGCGCCTGGACCGGCAAAAACCAAATTTGGGCGGCCAAGGCCAAAATCAAAGCGGCAAAGCGTCGCATTTCAACGGAACTCCTCGGTCGTTTTGGCAACTGTTATATTATAACATATCTTAAACCTGGACAGGCGGAGAAGAAACTGTTTTGTTATAACATAACATTTCCGTCCCCCTGCGGAGGCCCGCCTTGCATTCGGAACTTTCACCTTTTTCCTGGGGTTTGGGGCAGCGTTTGGCAGTGGCTTTGGCGGCGATTCTGGTCTTGTGGCTGGCGGTTTTCTGGGCTTTAGGCTGGGGGCATTGACGATGCAGCCGATGATTGCCTTGCAAGACCTCACCCTTGCCTATGATCGGCATCCCGCGGTTCATCATCTGTCGGGCGCTTTTGCCAAAGGCAGTCTGACGGCGGTGATCGGACCCAATGGCGCCGGAAAGAGCAGTTTGTTGCAAGCCCTTGCCGGCTTAAAGAAGCCGGCGGAAGGCAAGATGCTGTTCGATGGCATCGCTCGTCATGACGTCAGTTATCTGCCGCAATATCAGGCCATTGATGAGACTTTCCCGATCTCGGTCCTTGATGTGATCCAGATGGGCCATTGGCATCGGGTCGGTCCCTTTCGAGCGATCAACAAGGCTCTGCATCAGCAAAGCCATGCCGCTCTGTCCAGCGTCGGTCTCGATGGATTCGCGGACCGGGCCTTCGGCTCCTTAAGTGTCGGACAACGCCAGCGGGTGCTTTTTGCCCGTCTGATGGTGGCCGACAGCCGTCTGATCCTGCTTGACGAGCCCTTTACCGCCATTGACACCCGCACCACCAAGGATCTGCTGCGGCTGGTCGAGCGCTGGCATGGCGAAGGACGGACCATTATCGCCGTGCTGCATGATTTCGAACAGGTCCGGCGCCATTTTCCACAGGCCCTGCTGATGGCGCGCGAGCTGGTTGCCTGGGGGGCGACGCCAACGGTGCTGACTTCCGAGAATTTGTTGGCCGCACGGGCCATGAGCGAAGCCTGGGACGTCGATGCCGATATCTGCCGCGGGGCCGCATGACCCTGGTTTATGATTGGCTGGTCGGGCCCTTTGCCGATTTCGCGTTTATGCGCCGGGCTTTGGTTGCCTGCCTGGCTTTGGCCTTGGGTTCGGGCCCGGTAGGGGTCTTTCTGGTCCTGCGTCGGATGAGTTTGATCGGCGATACCATGGCCCATTCGGTGCTTCCCGGCGCTGCGGTGGGATTCATGATCTCGGGGCTATCCTTGCCGGCCATGAGCCTGGGGGGATTTCTTGCCGGTCTGGCCGTCGCCTTGGTTTCGGGGCTGGTCAGCCGGCTGACGGCCCAGAAAGAGGATGCCAGTTTTGCCTCCTTTTTTATGATTTCCCTGGCGCTCGGTGTGTTGCTGGTCTCGACCCATGGCAACAGTATCGATCTGATGCATGTGCTGTTTGGCAGTATTCTTGGTGTTGACGACGGATCCTTGCTGCTGATGGCGGCCGTAACGGCCGTAAGCCTGATCGTCTTTGCGCTGATTTTTCGTGGTCTGGTGGCGGAATGTTTTGATCCGACCTTTCTCCGCACCCTCAAGGGTCAGGGTGGGGCTTATCACACCATTTTTCTGGTCCTGGTGGTGTTGAACATGGTGGCGGGTTTTCAGGCCCTGGGAACCCTGATGGCGGTCGGCTTAATGATGTTGCCGGCAATCGGCGCCCGCTTCTGGGTCGGACAGGTCTGGTCTTTGATCGGTTTGGCCACTTTGGTGGCTTTTTGTGCCGGCTATATCGGATTGGTGCTGTCTTTTCGCTTTGATTGGCCTTCCGGTCCGGCCATCGTCTTGACGGCGGGGCTGTTTTATCTGCTTTCCCTGTTTTTTGGTCGTCGCGACAGCCTTTTGATTCATTTTTTACGGCGCTCTCATTTGCGCTCGTAAAAGGATCTGAGACTTACCAGCGGCTGGAATTCCCTGAGGACGAGAAATTTCCGGCAATGCCTGGTATGCCAGGTTTGCCAACCGGCGGCGTCTGGAGGATAAAAGCACCTTCGGCCCCTTTTGGTTTAAAGTATTTTTGTTGTTCCCCAATTGGGAACATGGTAGCCTTTAGTTATGCAGGTCGTCGCCCTACGTACCCTTCGCCAATTCTGGGAGAGGCACGCTCAATCCGAGACACCGATCAAGGTTTGGTATTCTCAGGTTGCAAGGGCCGATTGGCGAACACCAACGGACATCAAGGATCAATTTGGCGCGACAGTTGATTTTGTCGGTGACAACCGAGTGATTTTTGATCTGTCCGGCAATAAATACCGTTTAGTGGTGCGAGTGTCCTACAGCTTCAAACGCGTTTTGGTGAAATTCGTTGGAACGCATGCAGAGTACGATAAGATTGATGCGGAGACCGTATGATGGATATTCGCCCGATACATTCTGAAACGGACTATGAAGTCGCCCTGAAAGAGATCGAACCGTATTTTGATCGTGAACCTATGCCAGGCACTGTTGAAGCGGATCGCTTTGATCTATTGGCACTGGTTATTGCGGATTACGAGGCCAAGCATTGGCCAATCGATCCGCCTGACCCTGTCGAGGCGATCAAGGCTCGTATGCAACAAACTGGTTATGGCCAAAAAGACCTAGCCGCACTTCTTGGGTCGCGATCGCGGGCGTCTGAAGTGCTTTCTCGCAAGCGCCCGCTCACCATGGCGATGGCTTGGAAGCTCAACAGAGAATGGGGTATACCAGCGGATTGCCTGATCCGCCCCTATCAAGCATCCGTCGTAAATTGAACCTAACCCGTCAAACCGGGCTTTG
>DUZC01000077.1 GCA_013349735.1 Rhodospirillaceae bacterium | reverse complement strand
GCCAGCCTGGGGCAGATGGTTTTTGCCTTTGGGCGTAATCTTGCCGGGTCCTCGGTGGTCCGTCAGGGAACCGTGCAATCGGCCGATGCGACGATGGCTGTGGACGGGATGCAGATCACCCATCTGCTGCGCTCAGACGCCATCTATAGCTGGGAACAGAATGGCGGGCCTTTGGTCAATGCCCAAGGGGAGTTGCTGGGGATCAATATTGCGGCGGTGGGACCCGGTGGCCGGGTCGAGGGCTTTTCGGTGCCGGCCCAGGTGATTTCGTCGCATTTCCAGGACATGGTCCGTTTCAAGAGTGCCCTCGCCGGGTCGGCTCCAGCCGGGGCGCAACCTGTGGCCATGGGGGCGGCCTCCTGGTGGGCCAAGGCGCAGTCTGTTGTAGGCGGTGGCCGGGGTGCGGCCAGTGGCCTGGGGCTGAATGTGGTGCAAGGCGCGCCGATGGCGGCGGTGGGTGCGCCGCTGTTTGATCCCGACCATACTGGCGGCGCGCGGTTGGCCGGCTATTCCATGACCGATCTGATGGGGCTGGTGGCCCTGGCCTTTGCCGCCGGCATTACCGGCGGCATGATGACCATGGGCGGTGGCGTTTTACAGGTCGCCGGCATGATGGTGTTCTTTGGCTATGGCATGTATCTGATCCGGCCGGTGGCCTTTCTGACCAATGTCGCGGTTTATGGTGCCTCGGCGCTTAGAAACAACAAGTCCGGCTTGATCCAGTGGGATAAAGTGGTTCCGCTGATTCCTTGGGGCGTGGCCGGTGTGATAATTGGCTATTTCATCGGCAATGCCATCGGCGATTCAATGGTTGGCGTCTTGCTTGGCCTGTTTGCCATGGCGATGGCCGCCAAAGCCATCCACGAAATCCTGCGGCCTGATTCGGACGAGGACCTGGCTGCAGCGAACAGCGAGGAGGCGACGGCGCTGGACGATCTGATGGCCGTGGCCGAGGGCAAGGCCGATGCCGCGCCGCGCCGCTTTGCCTTGCCGTCCGGTTTGGCCCGCTCGGCGATTCTGGGCTTACCGATGGGTTTGATCAGCGGCATTCTTGGGATCAGCGGCGGCGTTGTTGAGGTACCGCTGCAGCGCTATATCGGCAAGATTGGCCTGCAAAATGCCATCGCCAACAGCTCGGTCCTGGTCTTCTGGGCCTCGGTGGCGGGATCCCTGGTCGCCTTTGCGCATGGCATCGGGACGGGGCTGATCCATTGGGAAGCGCCCGTCACCCTGGCCGTTCTGATGATCCCAGGCGCCTATATCGGCGGAATTCTTGGGGCGCAATTGATGAAAGTTCTGCCGGTTCCGGTTTTGAAAGGCGTTTATGCCGCCACCATGGCGGCCATCGCCGTCAAGATGCTGATTCCCAGCTGATGGCCAAAGGGAGACAGGGCAGATGAACGGCAAAGTCGGACTTTTGGTGGCGGGGGTGGTCTTCGCCGGTCTGATTGCTGTCTGGGGGCCTGGGCGCGGCGGCAAACCCGCGGTGCCAGTGTCACCGGTGATGACGCTGCCCAGCCCGCAACCAATGGCAGCGCCTGCGGCGCCGCAGGGCCTGAACATGGCCATGGCGGTCGACACGACCCCTGGCGAACCGCCCATGGTGGCGCAGACCCAACTGCCGAATTATGTGGCGCGCAAGCTGAAGGTCTTTGAAGGCCATTGGCAAGGGCTGGATGGGCGCATTCTGACCTCTGAATTGGCGCGCAAGCTGAACTATCCAAGTGGTGTGCAAGGCGTGCTGCTGGGCGAGGTGACTCTGGCGGCGGCCAATGCCGGTCTGTTGGGCGGCGATGTCATCGTCAGCATCGACGAGATGCCGGTGGTCACCATGGAAGATCTGCAGACTGTCACCAAGGCCGTGGCGCAGCGGTCCGAGGCCCGCGTCACCGTGCTGCGCAAGGATAGTCGTGCGACGGGGACTTCGGTGTTGCGGCGTTTGACGGTGGTGGTGAAGGCCGAGGGCGGTCTTGGTTTCGCGCAGTTAGAGGGCGCGCCGATGATCCTGCCGGGGGATCCCAGACCGCACGGTTATCGCGGAGCCTGCACCGAGTGCCACCCGATCGGCCAGGGATTCGAGTTGACCCCCGACCCGGACCTGATAAGCTTGCCGCCGCCGCAAATTACGAGTGAAATCGCTGCCGCAGGCAGATCGCCGCACGAGGATCGTGGGCCCTGCGAGGCGTGTCATATCATAAAATAGACTGTTGTCCGCCGCCGAAGCGGCTGTTTCTGTACTGGAATTGAGTGGAACCTATGTCAGGAATTCTGGAGAAGATGATGTCAAGCAAGTCATCGGATATTGTCGATGAACTGAATCTTTACACCCATTATGGCCTTTCGGTCACCAAGAAGCTGGGCGTAAGACTGGTTGATGCTTTCCGTGACGCTTTTTCCGTCGATGACGACATAAGGCGCTCTTATTATCGTGATAAGGGCATCGGCCATGCCAAGAATGGGCGTTATGCCCAGGCGGTGGCGGTCCTTGATGCGGTCTGGGATAATGATGGCGACGATGTTGATGTGGCTTTGCATCTGGGCATTGCCTGCGTCAAGACCGGCGAGGGCGAACGGGGGCTGGCATTGATCGAGCGGGCCCATCAGTTGGATCCGGCCAATACCAAAGTCTCCACCGTGCTCGGCCTGACCTATGTCCAGGAGCAGAAATATGATTTGGCGGTGCCTCTGCTGATCAAGGTCGCCGAGGCCAATCCGGTGAATTTCAATATTCGTTATCGGCTGGGGGTGGCGCTGGATAATCTTGGGCGTTTTGCCGAAGCGATCGACAGCTTCAAGATTGCCGCCGGTATGCGTCCCAATGATGCGAAAGTGCATCGGGCGATCGCTTATAGCTTTGAACAGATGGGCAATCACGAAGAGGCCTTACCTTATTTTAAAAAGGCCAATGAGTTGGAAGGTTCCGCCGCCTGAGTGTGGGCAAGGCGGATTGTTTAGGCAGGTGAACGAGCATGGCGGCAAGTGACGCACGAACTCAGACGGCCGAATCGGCGTCGTTCGATTCGCTGCAGCGGGTAAAGCAGTCGGACGAGCTTCTGGCGCAGCTTTATGTGGTGGAGGGCCAGCCCAGTAAATTGGGGCGCGGCACCTTGAACGCCATGCTGGTGGTGTCGGTGCTGTCTTTGATCGCCTTCGTCGCGACCGTTTTGATGCGCTATAATATCTTCGTTGCCATGTATGAAGACTCCTTGTCCAAACGGGCCAATTACGAAGTCGCGATCCAACGTCGCGATAATCTGTTTGGCAATCTGGTAAAGCTGACCCTGAACCATGCCGCCTTGGAACATTCGGTTTTCGCCCATGCGGCGGATAAGCGCGCCGAAGGGATTGATGCCGGCACCGGCAATCAGATCACCGGTCTGATGGATCAATTGTTGAAACAGAGCGGGCCCGGGCATCCAGTGGCCATTGATGGTGGTTTTGGGGCTGCTTTGGGTCGCTTGATGGCGGTGGTCGAGCAATATCCGAATATTCAGTCGGTGGATACTTACAAACATATGATGACGTCGCTGGTGGATATGGAAGACCGTATTGCCGAGCGCCGCGAGGGCTATAACAATTCGGCGGCTCTTTACAATGCCGAGATCACCAAATGGCCGTGGGATTATCTGGCGGTGATTACAGGTTTCAAGCGGTTTGACTATTTCCATGAAAAGCCCGAAGGCGACACGCCGGTGATTACGCCGGAATTGTTCCAACAGCTATTGCCTCTGGCCCATGTCAGCGGGGAGTCCAGGAAATGATCTGGGAAGCGGTTTTACGGGGCAGTGCCCTGGTCTGGTTCGCGCAGGGGGCCGCGGCCTTGATGGACCGGCTGATGTCCGAAGAGATCCAACCGAACCGGATCTATGGCACACCTGAGGCGGCAAAGCTGATGGGGTTGGAGCGGCTTGAAGTCCTGTCCTTGATTAAGGATGGTAAGATTGCGGCCAAAAAGACAGAAGGGAACTATCGCATTCTCGGGACCAGCATTTTGGAATATATGAGCAAATGAAATATCCTCATTGTCGAGATTGCCGGGAAGAAGTGGTCTGGTGGGCGTTTTACGTCAATATTTGCCAGACCGCCTTCAAGGGCATCCTGGGCCTGCTTAGCGGCAGTGCCGGGTTGCTGGCGGATTCCTTGCATTCGGGGGCCGATGTGGTGGCCAGTGCGGTCACCATGGTCAGCGTCAAAATGTCGGACAAGCCGGCTGACGACCGCTATCCCTATGGATATGGCAATATTCAATATATTTCTTCGGCGATCGTCGGCTTGATCCTGCTGCTTGGCGCCATGTTTCTGATGTATGAATCGGTGCATAAGATCCTGTCCGGCAATCTCAAGGCGCCCAGTCTGATTGCGGCTGTCGGGGCGGCGGTAACCGTCTTCACCAATGAACTGATGTATCGCTATCAGGTTTGTGTCGGCACGGAAAATAACAGTCCGGCGATTATCGCCAATGCCTGGGATAATCGCTCGGATGCGATGTCGTCGGTGGCCGTGCTTGTCGGCGTGGTGGCCTCGGTTTTAGGCTTTCCCATCGCGGATTCCCTGGCTGCTATCGGCGTCTCCCTGTTGGTTGGCAAGATCGGGTTGGAACTGATCCAAGAGGCGGTTAAGGGTCTGATGGACAGTTCGGTCGATGTTGAGTTGTTGCAGACGGTTTGGCGTATCAGTACCGAGTCACCCAATATTCACAGTGTCTATTTTCTGCGCGGCCGCCATATCGGCGAGGAATTACAGTTTGATATCGGTCTTCGGGTCGATCCGGCGCTGAAGGTCAAAGACGGCAATATCGTGGCGGAAGCAGTGCGGGCGCGGATTCTTGAAGAAATTCCGCATGCCCGGGACATCCGGCTGTTTGTCAGTCCGGCTCCTGTGGTGGCGGTGCCGGCCAGGGCGTAAATCCCTTTAGCCGATTTTGTGGGGTTAAGCATGGGGGATGGCTTAGGCATGCTGTGGTGGCGGTTACGCCGCTTGGTCAGCGAAAAATTCAGTGGTCAGGCCATTCTGGCAATTGGTGGCGGGCTATTACTGGTGGTTTTGGTGGTCGCCATGCTGCCCGACCGCATCGACTCCAATGGGGCGATGACCGCGGCGGCCGACACGCAAGCCGGCATGGTCAATGTCGTTTTGCCGGGCCTGACGCCCTTTACGCCGACCACCCCTATTCAATTTGTTGGCCGGGTGACCCAGGTCGCCAGTATCGGCAGCAATGTGGGCTGGGGCCAGGTCCATATCTGGATTGATGACGGCACCGGTATGTTGCGCGAGATTTCGGTGGCGCCGCAAAGCTATTTGGCGCGCATCGGTTGCAGCATCGCCGAGGGGGCGCGGGTCAGCGGGACCGGCTTTCAGTTTGATATGACCAAAACCAATGCCGAACTTTATGCGAAGATGATCATCGTCGGTGGTCAGACCTGCCGTCTGCGGGATGACGAAGGATTGGCCCTGTGGCTCAATCCCGTCCAGTGATCCAGGGAGAACGCTGGTGACCCCGCGGCGCCGCAGGCTTGGCTCGATTCTTGGCACCATCGCTTTGGTGCTGGTGGTCGGCGCCGGGCTTTTTCATGATAAAATACCGGATCCTGCCGGAAGTTTTGGTGGCGTTACCTCCTTGCGTCGGGCCGAGGGCCTTTTTCTGGGGCGGCTGCCTTTGCCCGCCGAACCGTCCCTGGTTTCCCCCATCGAGAAAGCCCTCGCACCGCCGCCGGCCTATAAGGTGATGACCATCCGGCATATCCCCCCGGTCGCACCGGGCAGCGGAATGCCGCATCCCTTCGTCGGTGATTGTGTGCATTGTCATCTGATGGTTGGTGGCGCCCCGGCCGGGTCACAATACAAAACGCCGGTTGGAGCGATGCTGGAAAATCTTTCGCGGGTTCGCAAACTGGGCCCGCCCATCCTGCCCACCTCGCGCCAGCCGCATCCTCCGGCGGGGCGCTGCATAAAATGCCATGATATTCTGGTCAAGGCTCCCTTGGACAAAGCCTCCGGCCTGCGGTGGAAGCTTTAGCCGGTTTCTTTGTTTAAATTGCGAGCCCTATTACATCCTGACATAATACAGTCATGGACGTTCTTCTTTGGTCTGACGAAATGTCGGTTGGCAATGACATTTTGGACAATGACCATAAGGCATTTCTGAGTTCGGTCAGTCTTCTGCGAGGTTCGCGCGAAGACCGCATGATTGTTCTTAGCGTGATCATGTTGCTCGAGGAATATGTCGACGGCCATTTCCTGCGCGAGGAAAAGGCTATGAAAGCGGCAAATTATCCGCATCTGGCCCGCCATCGTCTCCGCCATTCCTGGTTTCGGGCGCGTATTAAGGCGGTGAGTGAAGTCTATCAGCAGGGCAATGATGCGGTGGCGGACGAACTGCCGGATCTGGTGGCAAAATGGCTGCGTCAGCATATAATTGACGAAGACAAGCTTTACGCCCATTGGGTCAGTCGCATTACAGTGGACAACCGGCCCTTGGGCTTGTTAGCTCTGGAAGCGGAACAATCCTGAGACCTTTGCTAAAAAGGGCACGCCTTGGCAACTTCGGCACTGACCGGCAAAAGCGCCCTTATCGTCGCCGCTGATTCCGGCCTGCGCGAGCTTATTGCCACGACCCTGAGCCATGTTGGCGCCCAACATGTCTGGCCGCTTGCCGATCCGGGTGAAGCCTTGGACCGGCTGCGCGAAGCGCCGGTTGACCTGGTGGTCAGTGGGGACCCCAATGCGGAAAGTGCGATCCCGCTGGTGCGGTCCATTCGCCAGGATTTGCCGACGGCTTCGGCCCGCGTACCCGTCATTTGCCTGTCCAGTCAGGTCAGCGCCGAGATCATCAAAACCATGCTTAATGTCGGTGCCAATGCGGTGATGACTTTGCCGGTTACCACGCGGCGCATGATGCAGCAGGTGAATCGGGTTTTGCGCGAAGAGCGTCCCTTTATTCAAAAGCCAGAATATCGGGGGCCTTGTCGCCGCTATAAGGCCGATCCCAGTTATGATGGTCCACAACGCCGGGCTATTGGCGCGGCGGTGGCGGCGGCCAATCCGCCGCGGCAAACCCCGCCACCGGCAAAACCCGTCGAGACGGCTGAGCCATTTCACGATATTGGCGAGGTGGCCCTGGCGCGTCCCGTCGTCGAAGGGGGGGGCGAACATCACCTTTCCAAGCGCGAGGCCAATTTGGTCGCAGGGGTGCAGACGGTCGCTGCTACCATCCAGGGGCTGAACGCCGCCTTGAAATCCACCGATGATGCGGCGACCCGTAAACATGTGCGCCAGCAGATGGTCGAGGCCGCCAATCGTCTGATCAATCTGTTGGCCCTGGCCAATAAAAGCGGTCCGGATGGGCAAGGACCAAATGCCGAAGTCGTGCGTCAGATCGATACGGTCAAACGGGCCTTTTTCATGGTAACCGCGCAAATTGCCCGGTTCCGGCTTGAAGCCATTGTTGCCGATATGGGGCGTCGCCTGGAAAGTAAAGAAGTGGTCATGGGGGCGGGAGAATATTTGGCCGCGCGTCTGTTTGGGGTTGAAGAAATTCTTGAGGTGATGTCGGCTGGGGGCAATGTTCCGACCGATCTGGAAGAGATGCTGGATGGTGCCTGGGATGACATTGCCCGCATCCGGGATTTGGAAAATGAACGGGTGGTGCTGTTGGAATTGTCGAAACAGGAAAGCCCCGCGCCGATAAAGCGGCGGCCGGTGCGCACCCGGGTCAAACCAGCGGAACTGCCGCCAGCGGTCGGCAGTCAGGAAAATGTCCTGAACCAACTGGATCGAAAAGGGCTTTAGCCCAGAGCCGCCCGGCGCGCGGTCTTTCTGTTTGTCTGTTCGGTCGCTACCGCGCCATCGGCCAGCGCGGCCTGGCTTTGCTGCAATTCGGCACTGATCATCCGCAGTTGCTCGCGCATCTGCAGGACTTCGCCCCGCAATTGGGCGGCCGCTTCCCGATGGAAGCTTGTCTGCGACAGGCACATATCGACAATGACCTGCAAACGGGTCACTTTTTGGTCTGCGGTCGTCGTTTCCAACGGGACGGTTTCGGCCCCCAGAGCCTTCAACAGACTGTCGCGGGCAGAAAAGGCAATGCCGTCCGTTTGGGCGCGACGGATCGTCGAAATCACCGCTTCCGTTTGGGATGTCAGAAGTGCGATGGCCGCAAGGGCCTGCAAGTCCTGTTGCGGATCTTCGCCCATCGGCAACTTCTCGCAAGCGTCGGTAAGCTTCTCCAGAAATTCATAGGACTTAATGAGATTGGAAAGCGCCGCCGTCAATATTGCACTATTTACCATGATCGATGGGCCGTGGCTTTTCTAGCTATTGGTGACCTTAACGCGGTGCAGTGTAGCACAGGCCAGGAATATTCAATGACGGAACGTTGCAAATGGGGCCGTTTAGGGTTATTGAATCACCCGTTAGCCGCCTCTTTTCCTTCCCCT